>NZ_KB822960.1:0-278500 GCF_000364985.1 Thioalkalivibrio sp. HL-Eb18 | reverse complement strand
GGATACCGACAATCTCGATCTCCTCGCCCACCTTGACCACACCGCGCTCGATACGACCCGTCACCACAGTGCCGCGCCCGGAGATCGAGAACACGTCTTCCACCGGCATCAGGAAGTCGCCGTCCACCGCGCGCTCCGGCTCCGGAATCCAGCTGTCCATCGCCTCGACCAGCTTGTAGATCGCCTGCGCGCCCACTTCGCTCTCGTCACCTTCCAGCGCCTTCAGCGCGGAACCGGTGATCACCGGGGTGTCGTCGCCCGGGAAATCATAGGAAGACAGCAGATCGCGCACTTCCATCTCGACCAGCTCGAGCAGCTCGGGGTCGTCGACCATGTCGGCCTTGTTCAGGAACACCACGATGTACGGCACACCCACCTGACGCGCCAGCAGAATGTGCTCGCGGGTCTGCGGCATCGGACCATCGGCCGCGGACACCACCAGAATCGCGCCGTCCATCTGCGCCGCACCCGTGATCATGTTCTTCACGTAGTCCGCGTGCCCAGGGCAATCCACATGCGCGTAGTGACGAATGTCGGATTCGTATTCCACGTGCGCCGTGGCAATCGTAATCCCGCGCGCCTTCTCTTCCGGCGCATTGTCGATCTGGTCAAACGCACGGGCTTCGCTACCGTACTTCTTGCCCAGCACCGTCGTCATCGCCGCCGTCAGCGTGGTCTTGCCATGGTCCACATGACCAATCGTCCCCACATTCACATGCGGCTTCTTACGCTCGAACTTTTCCTTGGACATCTCTCGCTTCCCCGGATCGTGACGCTTTCACAAGCGACGCAGGTTGTACGCTGACTTACACAAAATTGGAGCTCATGACCGGATTCGAACCGGTGACCTCTTCCTTACCAAGGAAGTGCTCTACCGACTGAGCTACATGAGCCTGACTTACCTGGCCAGGGCCGGACCCGAACCGTTCGGATCAACTGGAGCGGGTGATGGGAATCGAACCCACATCATCAGCTTGGAAGGCTGAGGTTCTACCATTGAACTACACCCGCAGAACCCTGGCTTGCCGAACCACCGCCCGCTACAGGCCGCTGGCTTGAAAACCCGATGGTGGAGGGAGGAGGATTCGAACCTCCGAAGGCTGAGCCAGCAGATTTACAGTCTGCCCCCGTTGACCGCTTGGGTATCCCTCCTCGATCAAGCCGCGTATTCTGAACCAGCGCGAAGCACAGCGTCAAGCGGGGATTACATCCCGCGCGCAGATCACGCGGGCATGCGCGCATGTCGCTCATTCTCTACCTATGATTTCCGGTCATACGGTGCGCCTGACGGTTTCCATTCCACGACAGACGCACGTAGAGTGTGCCTATTCAGGACTTGAAGATTCGCGCGTAGAGGCCCATGCCCAACACGACAACGGCGCCCCGCCTGCCGGGTCTGGCCAAGCGTCTCGTGGACGCCGGCCTGATTGCGGAAGATATCGCTGCCCAGATCGCCGAGGAATCGCGCGCTCAGCAGACCCCTTTGATGCCCCTGCTCGCCAGCAAGGGGCAGGTCTCCGAGGCCCGCCTGGCCGAGGCCGCGGCCGAGGAGTTCGGCCTCCCGGTACTGGATTTGTCGTGCTTTGAACCCGAGCTGCTGCCCAAGGATCACCTGAACGAGAAGCTGATCCAGAAACACCACGCCCTGCCGATCATGCAGCGCGGCAACCGCCTGTATATCGCGGTATCCGACCCCACCAACCTGGGGGCCACCGACGAGTTCAAGTTCGCGACCGGGATGCCGGTGGAGGCCGTACTGGTCGAGGGGCACAAGCTCGACCGCCTGATCGAAAGCGCCCTGAGCGCTGCGTCGTCGCTGATGGACGACCTGGGCGACGACGATCTCGAAAACCTGGCCATCGAATCGGGTGGCGGCGATGACGGCGACACTTCGGACGCCGCCGACGCGGTGGACGACGCGCCCGTGGTGCGCTTCGTCAACAAGGTGCTGATGGACGCGATCAACCGCAAGGCGTCGGACATCCACCTCGAGCCGTTCGAGAAGGATTTCCGCGTGCGCTTTCGCATCGACGGCGTGCTGCACGAGATCGCCCACCCGCCGAACACCCTGGCGCCACGCATCACCGCGCGGGTCAAGGTCATGTCGCGCATGGACATCGCCGAGCGGCGGGTCCCGCAGGATGGGCGCATCAAGCTGAAGCTCTCGCGCACGCGAGCGATCGATTTTCGTGTCAGCACACTGCCCACACTGTACGGCGAAAAGATCGTAATGCGTATCCTCGACCCGAGCAGCACCCAGATCGGGATCGATCAGCTCGGCTACGAGGAGCACCAGAAGGAGGCCTACCTCCAGGCGCTCAAGCGACCCTACGGGATGATCCTGGTCACCGGGCCGACCGGCTCGGGTAAAACGGTGTCGCTGTACACCGGCCTTGGGATCCTGAACACGGCCGACCGCAACATCTCCACCGCGGAAGACCCCTCGGAAATCAACATGCCCGGGGTCAACCAGGTCAACGTGAACCCGAAGGTCGGGCTGACCTTCGCCAGCGCGCTACGCGCCTTCCTGCGTCAGGATCCGGACGTGATCATGGTGGGGGAGATCCGCGACCTCGAGACCGCGGAGATCGCGATCAAGGCGGCGCAGACAGGGCACCTGGTGCTCTCCACGCTGCATACCAACGATGCCCCGCAGACCCTGACCCGACTGGCGAACATGGGGGTACCCCCCTACAACATCGCCTCCTCGATCCTGCTGATCATCGCTCAGCGCCTGGCGCGCCGGCTGTGCCCGAACTGCAAGGAACCGGAGGATCTCCCGGAAGAGGTCCTGCGCAAGGAGGGCTTCACCGACGCCGACATTCAGGCCGGCGTAACCGCGTATCGAGCAGTGGGCTGCGATCAGTGCACGAACGGCTACAAGGGGCGGGTCGGCATCTATCAGGTCATGCCGATCAGCGAAGAGATGCAGCGCGGGATCCTGGAGGGCTACAACTCCATGCAGCTGGCTCAACAGGCCGCAAAGGAAGGGGTCGAGGACCTGCGTCGCGCCGGCCTGGTAAAGGTTCTGGCAGGGATGACCAGCCTCGAGGAAGTTAACCGCGTGACCAAGGACTAGCACGCCGCGACCCGCTCAGGACGGCTCCGGTTCGGGTCACCAGCACAGGGGGACAGGTAGATGGCCGATTCCGGGACAATCTACGCTTGGGAAGGACTGAACAAGAACGGCGACCGGGTCAAGGGCGAAACCCCGGCCGACAGCGAAGCCGTCGCACGCTCCGAACTGCGCAAGAACGGCATCAATGTCGTCAAGATTCGCAAGAAGCCAAAGTCGCTACTCTCCGGGGGCAAGAAAAAGATCGTCCCCGCGGACATCGCCTACTTCCTGCGACAGATGACCACGATGCTGCAATCCGGCGTGCCGCTGGTACAGGCCTTCGAGATTGTCGGGCGCGGCAACGAGAAGCCGGCGATGCGCGATCTCGTGCTCAAGCTCAAGGCCGACGTCGAGGGCGGCGAGACCTTCGCCGCCGCGCTCGCCAAACAGCCCAAGTACTTCGACGACCTGGTGGTCAACCTGGTCGAGGCCGGCGAGCAGGCGGGGACGCTCGAGACCCTGCTCGACAAGGTCGCCACCTACAAGGAAAAGACCGAGGCCCTGAAGGCCAAGATCCGCAAGGCGATGTTCTACCCGGCGGCGGTCGTCGTGGTGGCCATCGTGGTGACGGCCATCCTGCTGATCTACGTGGTCCCGCAGTTCGAATCCCTGTTCCAGGGCTTTGGCGCGGACCTGCCGGTCTTCACCCGCATGGTGGTCGACCTGTCGGGATTCGTGCAGTCCTGGTGGTGGCTGATCCTCGCGATCATGGTCGCGATCGGCTTCGCATTCGTAGAGACCCGGCGGCGTTCGCCACGATTTGCACGTTTCCTCGATATCGCGATCCTCAAGGCCCCGGCCTTTGGCCCGATCCTGCGCAAAGCCGCGATCGCCCGCTTCGCACGGACGCTGTCCACCATGTTCTCCGCCGGCGTCCCGCTGGTCGATGCCCTGACTTCGGTCTCCGGCGCCACGGGCAACGCGCTGTATCGCGAGGCCACGCTGCGCATGCGCGACGAGACCTCGGCCGGGGCCCAGCTGCAATGGTCGATGCGCAATACCGGCGTGTTCCCCAACATGGTCGTGCAGATGGTCGCGATCGGCGAGGAATCCGGCTCGCTGGACTCGATGCTGGCGAAGGTGGCGGACTTCTACGAGGCCGAGGTGGACAACGCCGTGGACAGCCTCTCGAGCCTGCTGGAACCCCTGATCATGGTCGTACTCGGCGTACTGGTCGGCGGCCTGGTGATCGCGATGTACCTGCCCATCTTCCAGATGGGTCAGGTCATCTAGGGAAACACTGACCAATGTACACACTCGCGTTGGTACCCCAGGTTTTCCGAGACAAGGCACGTCGCGCAGCGGGTAGTGGTTCTACCCGCCCGGTTTTGATGGATTCGGGGCGCAACGCAGGATCGGGGAACAGGGGTTACCAACCCCACAAGCGATTGAAAGCAGGGGCTCGGCCGCCCGTTGTTATCAAGAACGGGCGCGCGCACGGCGTTGCGGCTCCCTTGTGCAGAATGACTGCACGGCAGTCACCGCGCATTAAACGCACGCAAAAGCGACTCGAGCGCGAGCGTGCACATTGGTCAGGGCTTCCCTAGGATGCTCGGCACGGAAGTGCTCCTGTCGCCACCCTGGGCAATCGCGGTCGCAGCGATTTTCGGGCTGCTAATCGGCAGTTTTCTGAACGTGGTCATCGCCCGGCTGCCGGTGATGCTGGAGCGCGGCTGGAATGCCGAGGCACGCGCGATCCTGGAGCAGGAGCCCCCAGCGGACGACGTCCCGTTCGATCTGCTGCGTCCACGCTCGCGCTGCCCCCACTGCGAGCGACCGATCCGTGCGTACGAGAACATCCCCGTGCTCAGCTTCCTCTGGCTGCGCGGACGCTGCCCGGGCTGCGGCACAGCCATCAGCTGGCAGTACCCGCTGGTCGAGATCCTCACCGCAGTCCTGTTTGCCCTGACCATCTGGCACTTCGGACCCGACACGACAGCGCTGCTGGCGCTGATCTTCACCGGCGTCCTGATCGCCGCCGCCGGGATCGACGCGCGCACCACCCTGCTCCCGGACCAGCTGACCCTGCCACTGCTCTGGCTGGGGCTGCTGGTCAATATCCCGGGCACCTTCACCGATCTGCAGTCGGCCGTGATCGGAGCGGCCGCCGGTTACCTGGTGCTGTGGCTGATCTTCCACGGCTTCCGCCTGGCCACCGGCAAGGAGGGCATGGGGTACGGCGACTTCAAGCTGCTCGCCGCGCTGGGCGCATGGCTCGGCTGGCAGGCCCTGCCGGTAATCCTGCTGCTGGCCTCGCTGGTCGGAGCGGTGGTCGGCATCCTGCTGATCCTGCTGCGCGGGCGCGACCGCAACATCCCGATCCCGTTCGGGCCGTATCTGGCAGCCGCCGGGTGGCTGGCGCTGATCTGGGGCGATACGCTGGTGGCGTTCTACTTCCCACAGGGGCTCTAGTTTTATGCGGCGGGTCGGACTGACAGGCGGGATTGGCTGCGGCAAGAGCCGCGTCGCCGGGTTGTTTGCCAGCCTGGGGGTGCCGGTGCTCGACGCCGACCGCATCACCCGCGAACTGCAGGAGCCGGGGCACGACCTGCATGCCGCAATCGTTCAACAGTTCGGGCCAGGGGTGCTCGACGCACGGGGGCACCTGGATCGCGGGGCCCTGCGCACACGGGTCTTCGCACGACCCGACGAGCGCAAGGCGCTGGAAGCGCTGGTCCACCCCGCGGTGCACGCGGAACTGGAACGCCGTCTCCGTGAGCTGCCAGACACCAACGGTTATGCGCTGATCGTGGTGCCGCTGCTGTTCGAGGCTGGCTGGGAGCAGGAATTCGACGCGGTCATCGTCGTCGACTGCGAGCCGGAGGAACAGCTCGAGCGGGTCACCCATCGCGATGGCCGTACCCCGGCCGAGGTGCAGGCCATCATGGACTGCCAGCTGAGTCCGGACGAGCGCCGCCAACGCGGCGACCGGGTGATCACGAACAGCCGCACGACCACGGACGAGGATCTGCGCCGGCAGGTGTCCGACCTGCACGATCAGCTTCGAGCCGCAACGGGGAAGGGCTAGCCACATGCGTCTAGCCCGCGATAGGGGGAGAGCTTGCGCACCGACTCCGATTGCTGGCAGGGACGGGTGGAAAGTCCCCCCCGGAATACTGGATACTGCCAGGGTCGTGTTGCCCCGCAACACCGAGAACCCAAGCCGGACGGGCCGCCCGTGACCCAATTACTCACCTTCGAACAACCGCTGCACGAACGCGTGCGACTGCTGTTGCGCCTGGAGGCGCTGGCTCAGCGGTTCGGGGACGCCCTGGAGTCCGGCCGGCCTTTTGACCATCACGAGGCCCTGGTCTCGCTGGTCGACATCTATGCCCTGGTCACCCGCGTCGACATCAAGCGCGAATTGATGGGCGAGATCGAGCGCCAGACTGCCAACCTCAACCGACTCACGCACCAGCCGGGCGTCGACCCGGAGCGTTTCACCGAGACCATGCAGGCGCAGAAACGCCTGCACACCGCCCTGGAAGAACAGGCCGGGTCGCTGGATCATCGAGTGCGTGGCAACGAATTCTTCAACAGCGTGCGCCAGCGCATGGCGCTACCCGGCGGGGCCTTCGATTTCGACCTGCCGATCTACCATCACTGGCTGGCCCAGAGTTCCCCGGAGCGCACCGCACTGTTGCTGGAATGGTTCGAACCGTTGAACACGGTTGCCGAGGCAACCGTCCAGGTCCTGTCCTATATGCGCCGATCCGGGCGCTCGGAGTCCGCGATCGCCGAAGACGGCTATTTCGAACGCAGCCTGGACACGAGTCATGCATGGCAACTGATCCGGGTCAGTGTCGATCCCGATCTGGGGTATTACCCGGAGATCAGCGCGGGACGCCAACGCTTCACGGTGCGTTTTTTCTCACCCGAGGATTTCCGCAGCCGCCCCATCCCCGCCGCACAGGACATTGAATTCCAGCTGTGCTGCTGCGCCTTGTAAACGGGCTGAACGGGCTCACCACTCAGACCGCCGTTTCACCGGCCTCCATCCCCAGCAGCCCCCGGATCGCCGCGATCCCCTGGGCACCGCAGGTCCGCGCCTGTTCCAGATCGGACGCACGCATCCCGCCCAGGGCATAAACCGGGACCCCAGCCTCGCGCACCTGCGCGGCGAATTGCGCCCACCCCATACCCGGCACGCCGGGATGGGAGACCGTGGAACACACTGGACTCAGGACGGCAAAATCCAGCCCCAGCCGGGCGGCCGCAGTCAGTCCTTCGGCGTCATGCACCGACGCTGCCACCAGACCCGACACCGGGGGGCGCTCGTCCAGCGCACGCCAGCGCCGTTCGGGAAGATGCCATCCGATACCGGACAGGTCCGCAACCCACTCCCACGGGGCGTTGGCCAGCAGCGGTATGCCGCGACCGCGGGCAAACCCGTGGAGTGGCTCGACCAAGGCTCGGTAGTCCTTCCGCCCCAGCGATGGCGCCCGGACCTGCAGCATCGCGTCGTCCATAGCCACCAGCGCTGCCTGGACCTGCTCAACCACAGCCGGGATCTCGGCCCGCACCGCAGGGGATGGTGTAATCACATAGCGCTGCGGCAGAACCAGGGCCTGAAACATCGGGTGATTGGCAGCGGGGAAATCCGCGGGGTCCAGGGTAGCCGGGTCGCGCCAGGCCCATTCCTGCCCTTCGCGGCCATGCACCGTGCCGGACCAGTCCGTTACCCGGAACACGCGCAGGGCCACGGAACACTCGGCAAAGTCATGGCGCACGGTCAGACATTGAACACCGGCGCGCACGACAATCCCCAGCTCTTCGTGCAACTCGCGCACCAGGCCGGCAAAGGCGCTTTCGCCGGCATCGATCTTGCCGCCCGGAAACTCCCAATAGCCGGCGAGGTGCCGGCCGGCCAGACGTCGACTGACCAGCACGCGGCCCTCGGCATCGAGCACCAGCCCCACCGCGACCTCCAACGGCGGAACGGATCCGGCCGGCTCAGGACCGGTATTCGGCATTGATACGAACGTACTCGTGGGAGAAGTCGCAGGTGTACTTGCGGGCCGCAGCCGGCCCCCGACCCAGCGCGATGTGGATTTCGATCTCGTCCTGCGCAAAGGCCTGCTGCCCGGCCGCTTCGGTGTAGTCCGGGGAACGGCCGCCCCCGCGAACGATCGCGACGCCATTGACGGTGATGGCGACCTGCTCGATCGCCAGGTCCGCGACGCCGGCGCGACCGACCGCGGCCAGGATGCGCCCCCAATTGGGATCGGACGCGAAAAGGGCGGTCTTGACCAGCGGCGACAGGGCCACGGTCTCGGCCACCCGGGCAGCCTCGGCCTCGTCACGGGCCGACTCCACCGCCACGGTCACGAACTTGGTCGCGCCCTCGCCGTCGCGCACGATCGCCTGCGCGAGCTCCAGGCACAAGTCTCCGAGTGCGCGCGTGAAGGTCTCGCGGTCCTCGGCCGTGGCCAGCGTCGCGCCGCTGGCGCCCGAGGCCATGCAGACGACCGCATCGTTCGTAGAAGTGTCGCCATCCACCGTGATGGCGTTAAAGCTGGCCGCATTCGCTGCGCGCAGCAAAGGCAACAGGTCCGCTTCGGTGATAACGAGATCGGTCCCGATGAACCCGAGCATCGTGGCCATATTCGGGTGGATCATCCCGGAGCCCTTGGCGATCCCGGTCAGGTTCACGGTACCGCCCGAGAGCTCGATACGGCGACTGCCGCCCTTGAGCACGGTATCGGTGGTCATGATCGCGCGGCCCGCCCGCATCCAGCCATTCGGCACCAGCGCCGCTTGCAGGGTGGGCAGAACCGCTGTAATCCGCTCGACCGGTAGCGGCTCGCCGATCACGCCGGTAGAGAAGGGCAGCACCGCACGGGCATCCCCGCCGACCACTGCGGCGACTGCCTCGCAACAGGCACGCGCGGCGGCCAGCCCTGTCTCCCCGGTCCCGGCGTTGGCATTGCCCGCGTTGATCAACAGCCAGCGGCCGGGGCACGCGGACTGGTGCTCACGGGCCACGATGACCGGCGCGGCGCAGAAGGCGTTGGTGGTATAGAGCGCCACAATGGTGGCGTCCGGGCCGGCATCGACCAGTACCAGGTCGTCGCGCCCGGCGTAGCGGATGCCCGCCGCGGTAGTCGCCAGGCGGATGCCCGGCACCGGCAGCAGCGTCTCCGGTGGTTGCAGACCGACAGCCATCAAGGAGTCCCGGACAAAATCAGAGCTTGCCGTGGCACTGCTTGTACTTCTTGCCCGAACCGCACCAGCAGGGTTCGTTGCGGCCAAGCTTGGGGCCCTCGCGACGATAAGGGGTGTCACCACTGGCCACAGGCTCGCGCTCTTCCGCCCCGGCGTCCAGCGCGCTGTCCGGGTTCTCGTGCTGGAAGTTCATGTTGGACTCGGCCGGGGCCTTTTTCTTCGGCTGCAGCGCCTCGACCTCTTCGGGCGAGCGCAGCTGGATGCGCAGCAGATACTTGATGACGTCGTGCTTGATGCGCTCCAGCAGGGCCTGGAACATCGCGAAGGCTTCTTTCTTGTATTCCTGCTTCGGGTTGCGCTGTGCGTAGCCGCGCAGCCCGATGCCCTGGCGCAGGTAGTCCATCGCGGCCAGGTGTTCCTTCCACTGGGTATCCAGCACCTGGAGCATCATGTCGCGCTGCAGGCGGTTCATCGTGGTATCGCCCAGCTGCTCGCGCTTGCCGGCAAGCAGCGTGCGGGCGTGCTCGATAATCCGTTCGCGCAGCGGCTCTTCGTGCAGGTCGTCCTCATCCTCCAGCCACTGCTTCACGGGCAACTCGATCCCGAACTCGCCGGCCAGGGCCTGCTCCAGACCCTCGACGTCCCACTCGTCCTCAATGGAACCGGGCGGGATGTACTCGCTGATCTGGGCATTGATCACGTCATTGAGCAACGCCTCGATGGTGTCGCTGATGTCGTCGGTGGTCAGCAACTCGGCACGCTGTTCGTAGATCACCCGCCGCTGGTCGTTGGCGACGTCGTCGTACTCCAGCAGCTGCTTGCGGATATCGAAGTTGTGCGCCTCGACCTTGCGCTGGGCGTTCTCGATCGCGCGCGAGACCCAGGCATTCTCGATCGCCTCGCCCTCCTTCATGCCCAGGCGTTGCATCAGCCCGCGCACGCGCTCGGAGGCGAACACTCGCATCAGGTTGTCTTCCAGCGACAGGAAGAAACGGCTGGAGCCCGGGTCACCCTGACGCCCGGAACGACCGCGCAGCTGGTTGTCGATGCGGCGGGATTCGTGGCGCTCGGAACCGATGATGTGCAAGCCGCCGGACGCGAGCACGGCATCGTGGCGCTTCTGCCAGTCCGCCTTGATCTGCTCGCATTTCGCGGTGTCTTCCGGGTCCACCTCGGCCAGCTCGGCATCCAGCGACCCACCCAGCACGATGTCGGTCCCGCGGCCCGCCATGTTGGTGGCCAGGGTGATCGCACCGGGGCGCCCGGCATGGGCAATGATCGCGGCCTCGCGCTCGTGCTGCTTGGCGTTGAGCACCTCGAATTTGATCCCGGTCTTTTTCAGGGCCTGGGCCAGGCGTTCGGAGGCCTCGACGGATGCGGTGCCGACCAGTACGGGCTGGCCGCGATCCACGCACCACTGGATCTCCTTGATGATCGCCTGGTACTTCTCTTCCTGTGTCAGGTAGACGAGGTCCTGCATGTCGTCCCGCACCAGCGGCCTGTTGCCAGGCACCACAACAACCTCGAGGCCGTAGATCGTCTGGAACTCGTAGGCCTCGGTGTCCGCGGTACCGGTCATGCCGGCCAGTTTCTCGTACAGACGGAAATAGTTCTGGAAGGTAATCGAGGCCAGGGTCTGGTTTTCGCGCTGGATCGGGACGCCTTCCTTCGCCTCGATCGCCTGGTGCAGACCCTCGGACCAGCGCCGACCACCCATGATGCGGCCGGTGAATTCGTCGATGATCTGGACCTTGTTGTCACGCACCAGGTAGTCCACGTCGCGGTGGAACAGCGCATGGGCACGCAGGGCGGCGTTCAGGTGATGCAGGACCTGGATCGCGCCGGCGTCATACAGAGACTGGTACTCCTCCAGCAACCCTTCCTCGCGCAGCAGCTGCTCGGCCTTCTCGTGCCCGTCCTCGCTCAGGAAGACCTGCTTGGCCTTCTCGTCGACGTAGTAGTCGCCCTCGCTCTCCTCGTCTTCCTGACGGGTGAGCTGGGGCGGGATCTTGTTCATCCGCTCGTAGAGCTCGGAGCTGTCGCCACTGGGGCCGGAGATGATCAACGGGGTCCGGGCCTCATCGATCAGGATCGAGTCGACCTCGTCGACCACCGCGAAATTGAGGCCCCGCTGCACCCGCTGATCGGCGGAAAACGCCATGTTGTCGCGCAGGTAGTCGAAGCCGAACTCGTTGTTGGTGCCGTAGGTGATATCGGCGGCATAGGCCTCGCGGCGGGTCACCGGACGCAGGTGGTCCATTCCGCCTTCTTCGGCCTTGTACTCGGGGTCGTACAGATACGAGGCGCTGTCCACGCCCAGCCCGCCGGAGGAGTTAATCACCCCGACGCTGAGTCCCAGGGCGTGATACAGCCGGCCCATCCACGCGGCGTCGCGGCGGGCCAGGTAGTCGTTGACCGTGACCACGTGCACACCATCGCCGGACAGGGCGTTGAGGTAGGCAGGGAGCGTGGCGACCAGGGTCTTGCCTTCCCCCGTGCGCATCTCGGCGATGCGCCCGTCGTTCAGCACCATGCCACCGATCAACTGCACGTCGAAATGGCGCATGCCAAGGGCATGCACGCTCATGGCGCGGCAGACCGCAAAGGCCTCCGGCAACAGCTTGTCGATGGACTCGCCGTCCTGGGCGCGCTGGCGCAGCTCCGTGGTCTTGTGTTGCAGCTCCTGGCGCGGCAGGGCCTCGGTGGCTTCCGCGAGGGCGTTCACCTGCTCAACCTGCTTGCGATAGCGCTTGATGATGCGGTCGTTGCGACTGCCGAAGAACTTCTGTACGAGCTGCTTGACCATAGGGATCCGCTTGAGGGGGGCTTGTATTAAGAGCCAGCCGTTGTCCGAAACCTATCTAGGATAAACCATCCGCCCAGCACCTGCGCGTGGGCGGATGCCGGAGGGGTTCGGATTCAGTCGTCGCTAGGCAGGAAGTCGTAGGGATTAACGGCCTGCCCCGCCTTGAGGACTTCATAGTGCAGGTGCGTGTCCGTGGCACGGCCCGTGCGGCCCATGCGTGCAATGGTGTCGCCGGCATCCACGCGCTGCCCCGGCTCCACGAGCAGCTCGGAGTTGTGCGCGTAGCGGGTACGCAGACCGCCCCCGTGGTCAATCTCCACCATCTTGCCGTAGGCATCGCGTTTGCCCGAGAACACCACGATGCCACCACCCGCGGCGCGGATCTCCGAGCCCGGACTGCCAGCGAAGTCCATGCCGGAATGGAAGCGCCGCGCGCCGGTAAACGGGTCGTTGCGATAACCAAAGGCCGAGCTGATCCAGGCCTCGTCATCGACCGGCATCAATTGCGGACGCAGGGCCTCGCGCGAGGCATCCTCGCGCAGTGTGTCGTCGATCAGGGCCACCGAGGTCTGTTGCCGATGGAGCAGGCGCTCGAGGGCGTAGAGGCGTTCATCCATCGCAACGGGGGAATCCGGCCCCTCCAGTTCAGGTCCACCCTGCCCCCCCATCGCGGGCGTCAGCTCGGACAAATCCAGGTCAAGCGTCTCGCCCACCGAGCGCATGCGCAGGTCAACACGGGCGAGCTGGCGTTCCAGGGCCACCACCCGTTCGGCGAGGTGTTTCAGGCCCTCGTGCGCCACCTCGCGCTCGGCGGCCTCGATCACCGCCTGGTCGCTCCCCGGCACCACCGGTACCTTGATAACCTCGCGCTGCTGTTGCCCCACCCAGTAGGCGGCGGCCACGGCCGCCACGACCAGGGCGAGCAGGGTTACGGACAGGACGAGGGTGACGCGAAGCGGAAGGCGGGTACAAAGGCCATCCGGTCGTAGTACGATCAGTTGCATGCGTTTCTCAATTACTCTTGTACTGTCGGGCTTCGTGGAGCCGCGCCAATGATGCCGCGCCCCGCGAACCGCTTTGTCGCGGCGAATTTGAGCGTTCACAGCGACCGCGACCGGGAGCTGGAACGCGCCCTCGCCCCCGTGGTGGGAGAGGAGCTACGGCGCGGACGCCTGGCGCTGACCCGGCAAGGAGAGACCCTGATCGCGGTCTGCGCCGATCGGCCACTGGCGACCGAGATCCGTTTCCAACAGCGCGAACTGCTGAAGACGCTCGCGGCGGCCGGAATCGACGGCACCACCGAGGTGCGCATCCGACTCGACAGCACGCCACGCGCGCCACAACCCAAACGGGTCGCGGTTCAACGCGAGATCCCGGAGTCGGCCCGCTCCCTACTGATGCAGACCGCGCGCTCGATCAGCGACCCGGAACTGGCCGGGGCACTGGAACGCCTCGCGGCACTGCCCCCGCAGGGACGCTAGCCCCGCCAGGCCTAGCCAGTGGCGATCGTGGGCGCCAGCTGCCCGAAGGAGATCGGCAGGCGCTCCGAGGGGTCCTCGAAGGTAACCTTTTCCCAGGCCGTCTCGTCCGCCGCCAACTGGCGGATTAACTGGTTGTTCAGCGCATGCCCGGACTTGTGCCCGGTAAACGCGCCGATCAGGCTGTGTCCGAGCAGATACAGATCGCCGACCACGTCGAGGATCTTGTGCTTGACCAGCTCGTTGTCGTAGCGCAGACCGTTCTCGTTCAGGATCTTGTAGTCATCAAGCACAACGGCGTTGTCCAGGCTGCCACCCAGCGCCAGCTGGTTGGCGCGCAGGGCCTCGATATCGCGCATGAACCCGAAGGTCCGGGCACGCGAGACCTCCTTTACAAAGGAGGTGGACGAGAAGTCCAGCTCGGCGCGCTGGCTTCCGTCGGTAAACATCGGGTGTTCGAAGTCGATGCAGAAACCGACCTTGAACCCGTCATAGGGGTCGAAGCGCACCCATTTGTCGCCCTCGCGGACTTCCACGCTGCGCTTCACCCGGATGAATTCCTTGGGGGCATCCTGTTCCTTGAGCCCGGCGGACTGCAACAGGAACACAAACGGCCCGGCACTGCCGTCCATGATCGGGACCTCGGCGGCACTGACATCCACGTGCAGGTTGTCGATGCCCAGCCCCGCGATCGCGGAAAGCAGATGTTCCACGGTGGAGACGCGCACGTCCCCCTTGACGAGCGTTGTCGACAAACGCGTGTCGCCCACGTTCTCCGCCCGAGCCGGGATTTCGACGACGGGGTCCAGATCGCTCCGATGGAAGACGATCCCGGTATTCACCGGCGCCGGTCGCAGCGTAAGCACGACCTTTTCCCCGGTATGCAGCCCCACGCCTGTGGCCCGGATGCTGTTCTTGAGCGTTCTTTGTCGAATCAACGCGTATAACCTCTTGCTTTTTCAGGTGCAAAGTGGAGCCCGGGCCCTCCCGGGCTCCTCATGCACACAACGATTACCGCATTATTGCAAGTTTCCGCTCTCCCTGCATGCGGCCCCTTGCTCAGTCGGCTTGTTTGCGCAGAAAGGCCGGGATATCCAGCACATCGATGCCTTGCTGCTGGTTGTAGTCGACCGCGAGATTGTCCCCGCCGCGACGCTTCACCGTCGGCTGGTCGAGGTCCACCTCGACGTCGGAGCCGACCGCGCGCTTCGGCTGGGCATCGACCACACGCACCTGCGGGCGTTCCTGCTGGGCCGTCTGGGCACCGAGGCCGGTGGCCACCAGGGTCACACGCAGTTCGTCGCTCATCTCGGGATCAATCACGGTACCGACCACCACGGTCGCATCCTCGGACGCCAGGGCCTTCACGGCCTCGCCGACCTCCTCGAACTCGCCGATTCCGACATCCATGCCCCCGGTGACGTTCACCAGAATCCCGCGAGCACCGGAGATATCGACATCCTCGAGCAACGGGCTGGCAATCGCGGCCTCGGCGGCCTGACGCGCACGGTCCTCGCCGGTACCGGTGCCGGTGCCCATCATCGCCATGCCCATCTCGCGCATCACGTTGCGCACGTCGGCGAAGTCGACGTTGATCAGGCCCGGGCGGGTGATCAGTTCGGCGATCCCCTGCACCGCACCAAACAGCACGTCGTTGGCAGCCTTGAAGGCGTCCAGCAACGTGGTGTTCTTGCCCAGCACGGTCAGCAGTTTCTCGTTCGGGATGGTGATCAGCGAATCGACCTGCTCGGTCAGCGCCTTGATCCCGGACACGGCCACCTGCATGCGCTTCTTGCCCTCGAACGGGAACGGCTTGGTGACCACTGCAACCGTCAGGATGCCCATCTCCTTGGCGATCTGTGCAACCACCGGGGCCGCGCCCGTGCCGGTACCGCCACCCATGCCGGCGGTAATGAACACCATGTCCGCACCCTGGAGCAGGTCCTGGATGCGCTCGCGGTCTTCCAGGGCCGCCTCGCGCCCGACCGACGGATCGGCCCCTGCACCCAGACCCTTGGTGATGTCGCCACCCAGCTGCAGCAGCGTCTTGGAGTCCAGGCTCTTCAGGGCCTGGGCATCGGTATTGGCGCAGATGAAATCCACGCCGTCGAGTTGCGAGTGAACCATGTGCTGTACGGCATTGCCGCCACCACCCCCAACGCCAACGACCTTAATCGTGGCGTTCTGGCTAAAGGTATCCATCAGTTCGAACGTCATGGCTGCGTCCTCTCGGTTCGTGTGTACATGTCAGTCGTTTGCCTATGGCCGGAGAGCGGTCCGACCCCCATAACCCCGGCGGTTCTGGTCATCAGAACTGGCCGGATAACCAGCGCTTCATGCGCGCCCATACACCCTGGAACCCGCTGCTCACGGGCCGGGCCTCCTGTTCCGCACGCGACTCGCGGGCGTAGAGCAACAGCCCTACGCCCGTCGCGTGGATCGGATTCTTCACCACATCCAGGAGCCCGGTGACGCGTTGCGGCACCCCCAGGCGCACGGGCATGTGGAAGACCTCTTCGGCAAGGTCCACCACACCTTCCATTCGAGACGATCCGCCGGTCAGTACCACCCCGGCGGCGATCATTTCCTCGGTGCCGCTGCGGCGCAGTTCCGCCTGCACCAGCTGCAGCAGTTCCTCGTAGCGCGGCTCGACCACGGAGGCGAGCGTCTGGCGCGACAGCCGGCGCGCGGCCCGATCGCCGACCCCCGGGACCTCGATGGTCTCGCCCGGGTCGGCCAGCGTGCGCAACGCACAGGCGTACTTGATCTTGAGTTCGTCGGCGTACTGGGTCGGCGTACGCAGGGCCACCGCGATGTCGTTGGTCACCTGGTCACCGGCAATCGGGATGACCGCGGTGTGCATGATCGCGCCGTGGGCGAACACCGCGATGTCGGTAGTGCCCCCGCCGATGTCGACCAGACACACACCCAGATCCTTCTCATCCTCGCTGAGCACCGAGTAACTGGAGGCGAGCTGCTCCAGGATGATGTCATCCACCCGCAGTCCACAGCGCTCCACGCACTTGACGATGTTCTGCGCCGCGGACACCGCGCCGGTGACCAGGTGCACCTTGGCCTCCAGCCGCACCCCGGACATCCCGATCGGCTCGCGGATGCCCTCCTGCTCGTCAATGATGTATTCCTGCGGCAGCACGTGGAGGATGCGCTGATCGGCCGGGATCGCGATCGCGCGGGCGGCATCGATCACCCGGTCGACATCACCCGCCACGACCTCGCCGTCCTTGATCGCGACCACGCCGGTGGAGTTGTAGCTCTTGATGTGCGAGCCGGCGATGCCGGTGTAAACCGAATGAATCTCGCAGCCGGCCATCAGCTCGGCCTCCTCCACCGCGCGCTGGATCGACTGGACGGTGGACTCGATGTTCACGACCACGCCCTTCTTCAGTCCGCGCGACGGCGAGGAGCCGATGCCGATGATCTCGATCTCGCCCTCGTCGGTCAGCTCGCCGACGATCGCCTCGATCTTCGAGGTGCCGACATCCAGGCCAACGATCAGTCCGGGTTCCGACTTCTTTGCCATCATCTTTCTGCGTCCTGTCGTTCGTGTCATCGGGCGTTGCCGCCGTCGTTGTCCGCTTCTTCGGCCCAAGCCACGGCCAGCCCGTGCGGATAGCGCAGGTCCACCCGCGCAATCGGGGCATCCTCACGCGCCCGCAGGGCCGGCGCCGCGCGCACCAGCTGGCCCAGCCGGTTCAGATTCACGTCGCGGCCCATCAGGACCTCCGCCCCATCGGCCAGGTGGATGGTCCAGTCATGCCGCTTGCCCTCGTGCACGCCCACCACCTCGAACCCGGCGTCGGCCAGGCGCGCGGAGACCTCCAGGTAGCGGTGCATCAGCACCACCTGACGGCCGTCCTCGCCGGCCAGAGCCGGCAGGAAATCCCATTCGGCCAGGTCCACCGGCCCGAACAGGCGCCCGTGGCGGTCAACCAGGTGATCGTCGCCCCACTGGGCCACCGGGACCGGTTCGGTCACATGGACCTCCAGGGTGTCGGGCCAGCGACGGCGCAGTTGCACCGCGTCCACCCAGGGCATGGCCTGCAGCTCCTCGCGCAGCACCTCGAGGTCCGTACCCACAAATCCCGGCGCATGAGCCCGCACCCGTTCGAGGATCGCGTCCGTGTCGGCATGACGCGGCTCGCCGGTAATCTGGATGGAGCCAATCGGCAGGTGCTGATCCGGGTCGAAGTGCAGCCACAGGCTGAGGCCCAGCACCAGCGCCCCGGCCAGCCCCATGCCGGCGAGCAGGCGCAGCCCCGGCCCGGTCATGGCCTGCAGACGCGACGGACCGGCCGGCCGCCGCGCAGGTCGCGTTGTACGTCGCGCGCTCAACGCAGCCCTCCGCATTCAAAGCTGGAATCGAGAATGCGCAGGCACAGCTCGTCGAAGTCGATGCCCGCCTGCGCGGCGGCCTTGGGGACCAGCGAATGGCCGGTCATGCCGGGGATGGTGTTGACCTCGATCAGGAAGTTCTCGCCGTGTTCGTCCTGCAGGATGTCCACCCGGCCCCAGCCGCAGCCCTCGAGGGCAGCAAAGGCGGCGATCGCCAGCGACTGCAGCTCCAGCTGGGCGCTGCGCGACAGGTCCGGCGGCGGGCACAGGTAACCGGTATCGTCCGCCTCGTACTTCGCGTGGTAGTCGTAAAAGCCGCTGGCCGCGCGAATCTCGATCACCGGGAGCGGCTCGTTGCCGAGCACGGCGACGGTGAATTCGCGACCGGTGATCCACTGTTCGGCGAACACCTGGCCCGGCTGCACGCGAGCGGCCTCGAACGCAGCCGGCAGGTCCGCAACGCGATCGACCCGGGTGATGCCCAGACTGGAGCCACCGCGCGCGGGCTTGACGATCAGCGGCAGGCCGAGGGCATCGGCCACCGCCTCCGGATCGAAGCCCGGCGTCAGCAGGCGATACGGCGCGCTCGGCAGATTCGTGCCCGCCCAGAGGCGCTTGCAGGCCAGCTTGTCCATGCCCAGCGCCGAGCCGAGGACCCCGGTCCCGGTGTAGGGCATGCCACCCATATCGAGGCAGCCCTGCAGCGTGCCGTCCTCGCCGCACTCGCCATGCAGCGCGATAAATACCCGGTCGTAGCCCTCCAGCGCCATGCAGCGCGCCGTCTCGCGGGTGAGATCGACGGCATGGGCATCGACGCCCTGGCGGCGCAGCGCCGCCAGCACGGCATTGCCGCTCTTGAGAGAGATGTCCCGCTCGCCGGACCAGCCGCCCATCAGGACCGCCACCCGCCCATATTCTTCCGGTTTGCGCCTGCTCATTGCCTTCCCTCGGTTGTCTCGTCCATGGGACCCGGTCGACCCAGCAGCCGCACCTCGGGCTCCAGGCGCACGCCAAAGCGCCGCTCGACCTCGCTTTGGGCATGGCGCAGCAGCCACTCGATGTCGGCGGCATGCGCCGAGCCATCGTGGGTAATGAAGTTCGCGTGCTTGGGGGATATCTCCGCGCCGCCGTGGCGCAGGCCCTTCAGTCCCGCCGCCTCGATCAGGCGCGCGGCGTGATCGCCGGGCGGGTTGCGGAACACCGATCCGCAGGACGGCAGGCCCAGCGGCTGCTTGCGAGAACGCTCGCGCAGGAGCTCCTTGATACGCGCCGTGCCAGCAGCCGGATCGCCCGACTCCAGTTGCAGCACGCAGCCGGTAAACCACTCGTCCGGACCCTCGACGCTGCGATAGCCGATGCGGTACTCGGCCGGCTCGCGCCGATGCTCCTGCCCGTCGGCATCCACGGTGGATACCGCCTCGACCAGCGGCCAGATCTCGCCGCCCCAGGCCCCCGCGTTCATGCACAAGGCACCGCCCAGGGTGCCCGGGATGCCGGCCAGGAATTCACCACCTACCAGCCCCTGACGGGCACAGAACCGTGCGGCCTGGGCGCAGGCAAGTCCCGCCCCGAGACGTACGCGGTTGCCCTCCAGGCGCTCGCGCTCGTTGATCACGCCGGACAGGTGCACCACCAGCCCTTCGATGCCGCCATCACGGATCAGCACATTGCTGCCCAGCCCCAGGAAGGTCACCGGCATCGCGGGGGCATGGCGGGCGTGATCCGCCAGCGCCGACACGAGATCGGCCCGATCCACCGGCCGGAACAGCCAGTCGGCCGGACCGCCCACACGCCAGGAGGTCAGCCCTGCCAGCGGGGCATGGGGCCGTACCTCGCCCCGAGGGGCGTGGGCAAACGGACCGTTCACCGGTTCCACCGCGCGCGCCGCCATCATGTCGCACTCCCGGGGCGCTTCTTCGCCCCCAGTTGGTCCGGCAGCAGGCTCGCCAGCCGGCCGATATCGCCGGCCCCCTGAGTGATCACGACGTCGTTCGGCTTCAGCATCCCGGACAGCACCTCGGCCACGTCGGCCGCATGCTCGACGAACACCGGCTCGACCTGTCCGCGCAGACGGATCGCGCGGGCAAGGCTGCGGCCATCGGCGCTGGGGATCGGCTCCTCGCCGGCGGGGTAGACCTCCAGCAGGATCAGCACATCGGTCTCGGACAAGGCCTCGGCAAAGTCCTCGAACAGGTCGCGGGTGCGCGTGTAACGGTGGGGCTGGAACACGGTGATGCGCCGCCGGTCGGGCCAGGCATCGCGCGCCGCGGCCTGGGTCGCCTCGATCTCGCGCGGGTGATGGCCGTAGTCGTCGACCAGGGTCAGCGGGCCCTGCGCGGTCTCGAGCTCCTGCACCTGGAAGCGCCGCCCGATCCCCTGGAAGCGCTCGAGCGCCGCCTGGATCGCCTCGGGGGCGACCTCCAGTTCATGAGCGACGGCCGCCGCGGCCAGGGCGTTGAGCACGTTGTGCCGTCCGGGCAGGTTCAGCGTGACCGGGAACGCGGCCTGCCCCGGCAGCTTCAGGTCGAAGAACATGCGCACGCCTTCCTGGCGCACGTTCAGGGCGCGCACATCGGCTTGTGCCTCGATGCCGTAAGTCAGGCGCGGGCGCTCCAGTTCCGGATAGAGGTCGCGCACCTGCGGGTCGTCCGCGCACAGCACGGCGATGCCGTAGAACGGCAGGTGGTGCAGAAACTCGAGGAAGGTCGCGCGCAGGTTCCCGAAGTCGTTGCCATAGGTCCCGAGGTGGTCGGCATCGATGTTGGTCACGATGCTGATCATCGGCTGCAGATGCAGGAACGAGGCATCGCTCTCGTCGGCCTCGGCCACCAGATAGTCGCCCGCCCCCAGGTTCGAGTGGCTGGCCGTGCTGTTCAGGCGCCCGCCGATCACGAAGGTGGGGTCCATACCGGCCTCGGCGAGCACGCTGGCCACCAGGCTGGTCGTGGTGGTCTTGCCGTGGGTACCGGCCACGGCAATGCCGTAGCGAAAACGCATCAACTCCGCGAGCATCTCCGCGCGGCGCACGATCGGGATCCCGCGGCGGCGGGCCGCCTGCACCTCGGGGTTGGAGGGGTCGATTGCGCTGGAGACGACCAGCACGTCGGCCTCGGCGACGTTCTCTTCGGTATGCGCGGGGGCCACCGGAATCCCCATCCCGGTCAGACGCGCGACCATCGCCGACTGCCCGAGATCCGATCCGGAGACCTCGTAGCCCAGCTGGTGCAGGACCTCGGCGATCCCGCTCATACCGGAACCACCGATCCCGACACAGTGAATACGGCGGATGCGACGCATCGCGTGGCGTGGCAGGCGCGGGGCGTTCATGAGTTCTTCCTCCCGCGCCGGGCATTGGCCATCTCCAGGCAGGCCTCGGCCAGACGCTCGGCGGTGTCAGGGCAGGCCTGCTCGCGCGCCAGCCGAGCACGTTCGCGCAGGGCCTCGCGCCCCAGTGGCCGAACGATGCCGGCAACCCGCTCGGGCGTCAGATCGGCATCCGCCAGGCACCAGGCCGCACCCGCCTCGACGAGGGCGCGGGCATTCGCCGTCTGGTGATCGTCGACCGCATGCGGATAGGGTACGAACAGGGCCGGCACACCAGCCGCCGCAATCTCGGCCACGGTCAGCGCACCGGCCCGGCAGATCACTAGATCCGCCCAGCCATAGGCCGCGGCCATGTCCTCGATGAACGGAGTCACTTCGTATTCCAGCGCGGTCTCGGCATAGGCGGCGCGCGCCTCGTCCAGCGTGCGCTCCCCGGCCTGGTGACGAATCACCATCGGCTTCGCGTCGCGGGTCTGCTCGAGCCCCGCCGGGACGATGCGGTTCAGCGAGCGCGCCCCAAGGCTGCCACCCAGCACCAGCACCCGCAGCGGGCCCGAGCGCTCGTCGAAGCGCTGTTCCGGCTCCGGCAACGCGGCGATCTCCGCGCGGACCGGATTGCCCACCACCGTCACGGTGTGACGCTCCGGGAAGGCATGATCGAAGCCCGCATAGACCCGGTCCGCGATGCGCGCCAGCCAGCGGTTGGTGAGACCGGCGACCGCGTTCTGCTCGTGGATCGCCAGCGGGCGCCCCAGCGCGGCGGCCATCAGGCCGCCAGGGCCGGCCGCGAAGCCGCCAAAGCCGATCACGGCGGCCGGACGCAACCGGGTAATCAGGGCCAGTGCCGCCCACAACGAGATCCCGAGGCGCCAGGGCGCCAGCAACAGCCCGATCAGACCCTTGCCACGCACCCCGCTGATCGGGAGGGTGTGCAGCTCGATCCCCGCCGCAGGCACCAGGCGCGTCTCGATCCCGCGGGCGCTACCCAGCCAGAGGACCTCGACGCCACGGGCACGCAGGGCCTCGGCGACCGCCAGCCCCGGGAAGACGTGCCCGCCGGTACCGCCGGCCATGATCAGGATGCGCAGGGGATTGTTCATGCCTGCCCCCTCTTGCGCCGCGGCGGGGTCGATTGACGCGGGGCCGGGATCTGCGCCTCGCGATAGACCCGCATCACCAGACCGATCGCCATCAGCGTTACGATCAGCGAACTGCCGCCGTAGCTGAGAAAAGGGAGCGTCATGCCCTTGGTCGGCAGCAACCCCATGTTCACCGCAAGATTGAGCGCGCTCTGCAGCGCCAGCCAGATCGCGACCCCAAAGGCCAGATGCGAACCAAATGCATGCCCCGCCCGCTCGGCCCAGAGTCCGATCTTCACGCAGCGCCAGACCACGACCGCAAACAGTGCGATCAGGGCGAGCACACCGATAAAGCCAAACTCCTCGGCGAAGACCGCGAACAGGAAGTCGTTATGGGCTTCTGGCAGGTAGAACAGCTTCTGCACGCTGTTGCCCAGACCGGTACCGAACCAGCCGCCGGAGCCGATCGCGATCAGCGACTGGGTCAGCTGGAAGCCGGTCGCGAACGGGTCCTGCCAGGGGTCGAGGAACGCGGTCAGGCGCGCGACCCGGTAGGGCGCAGCCACGGCCACGAAGGCCATACCCACCGCAATGGTCGCGCCAAGCGTGGCGAACTGCCACAGCTTGGCGCCAGCCAGGAACAGCATGCCCATGCCGATCGCCAGCATGATGGCCGCGCCACCGAAGTCGGGCTGCAGCAGCAGGAGTACCGTCCCGAATCCCAGCACGACCAGCGGGCGGACGAACCCCCGCAGGTGCAGCCGCAATGCCGAGTAGTGGCGCACGATGTAGCCGGCCAGGTACATGACCACCAGCAGCTTCACCGGCTCGGCCACCTGGAGGTTGAACATGCCGATCGGGATCCAGCGAGTCGCGCCGTTCACGGTTCGGCCCACGCCCGGGAGCAGCACCGCAATCAGCAGCACCATCACCAGGATCAGCAGCCAGGGACCGGCCCGCTCCCAGCGCTCCAGCGGAACTGCCCACATCACGGTCGCCAGCGCCAGACCGATGGCGGCGAACAGGACCTGGCGCTGGAAGAAGTGCCAGGTGTTGCCATAGTAGCGCTCGCCCAGATCCATCGAGGCCGAGGCGACCATGATCAGGCCGAGCCCCAGCAGCAACGCGGCCGCCGCCAGCAGCGGCAGATCCACGCTGTTGCGCAGCCCGTCGAGCGAGTCGCGCGACGGCAGTCCGAGGGGCAGCGATCCGGTACTCATGCCGCTCGCTCCCGTACAACCCGCGCGAAGTCGTCGCCGCGGGCCTGATAGTTCTCGTACATGTCCAAGCTCGCGCAGCCCGGCGACAGCAGCACGGTATCGCCGGGCTGCGCCCAGGCCGCGGCCTGCGCCACGGCGGCGGTCATGTCGTCCACCCGCTGCACCGGCACCACCGAGGCCAGGGCACGGGCAATCAGCGGGGCATCCTCGCCGAGCAGCACCACACCCCGGACCTTGCCGGGCACGTAGTCCGCCAGCGGCGAGAAGTCCTGTCCCTTGCCCTGGCCACCGGCGATCAGCACCAGGGGCCCCGGCGTACCCCGAAGCGCGGCCAGGGTCGCGCCCACGTTGGTGCCCTTGGAATCGTTGATGTAGTCGACCTCGGCGACCCGCGCGATCCACTGCGAACGGTGCGGCAGGCCCGCGAAGTCGGCCAGCGCAGCCAGCGCCTCGCTGCGCGCCTGGAGCGATTCCAGCCACGGCCAGGCCAGCGCCAGAGCGGCCAGGGCATTGGCCCAGTTGTGCTGCCCGCGCAGACGCAGGCGCGCGGTGGACAGCAGCCGTTCCTCCCCACGCACCAGGTCCGGCTCCGCCTCGCCCGTGTTCACGCCAAAGTCGGTCGCGGCCAGCGGGGCATCCAGCCCGAACGAGACCACGCGCAGACCGGCCGGCAGGGGCAGCTCGCGCAGCCAGGGATCGTCGCGGTTGAGCACGCCGCGGGCGGCGCGATCGAGGATGCGGGCCTTGGCCTGGATGTACGCGGCAAGATCCGGGTAGCGATCCATGTGGTCGGGCGAGATGTTCAGGATCGCGGCCCCGTCCGGCTTCAGCTGCTCGCTGCGTTCGAGCTGAAAACTCGACAGCTCCAGCACATAGACCTCCACCACCGGGTCCAGAAGATCCAGCGCCGGGGTGCCAAAATTGCCGCCAATCGCGACCTTGCGACCTGCGGCCGTCAGGATCTCGCCCACCAGGGCGGTGACCGTGCTCTTGCCGTTGGAGCCGGTGATCGCAATGACCGGGGCCTGCGCCACAGCAGCGAACAGGTCGATATCGCCGGTAATCACCGCGCCGGCGGCCCGGGCCTGTTCGACGGCCGGGTGTTCGAGCGGGACCCCCGGCGAGACGACCAGGCGGGCGTAGCCTGCAGTATCGAGACCATCCAGGGGTCCGGCCCAGGCCTCGGCCAGCCACGCGGCGTCGGCCCCGGCCGCCAGCGCCGGTGGATCGCGACGCGTGTCGGTGATCGCAAAGGTCTCGCCACGCGCACGCAGAAAACGGGCGACGGACTGCCCCGTCACCCCGGTTCCCACGATCAGATTGTGCGGCTGTGGCTTCGACATGGCGTCAGCGGATCTTCAGGGTCGCAAGACCGATCAGGACGAACACCACGGTCAGGATCCAGAAACGCACGATCACGCGCGGCTCAGGCCAACCCTTGAGTTCGAAGTGGTGATGCAGCGGCGCCATGCGGAAGATGCGCCGCCCGGTGAGCTTGAACGAGGCGACCTGCAGCATCACCGACAGCGTCTCCAGCACGAAGATGCCGCCCATGATCAGGAGCACGATCTCCTGACGGGTCAGGATCGCCATCATGCCCAGGGCCGCCCCCAGGGCCAGGGCCCCGACATCGCCCATGAAGACCTGGGCGGGATAGGCGTTGAACCACAGGAAGCCGAGCCCGGCCCCGACCAGTGCAGCGGCGAAGACACCGACCTCGCCCACCCCTGGCACCGCCGGGATCTGCAGGTAATCCGCGAATACCGCGTGGCCGGCCGCATAGGCGAATACCCCGAGGGCCCCGGCCACCAGCACCGCCGGCATGATGGCCAGGCCGTCGAGGCCGTCGGTCAGGTTGACCGCGTTGGAGGACCCGACCACGACCAGCCAGACCAGCGGGATGAACAGCCAGCCGAGGTGCAGCTCGAAATCCTTGAAGATCGGGAGATAGAAGCTCGTCTCCACCGGGCTCTGCGCGGTGGCCATGATCACCCCGGCGGCGATCAGCGCGAACAGCGTCTGCCACAGGAGCTTGGCCTTGGCCGAAAGCCCCTTGCTGTTGCCGTAACGCAGCTTCAGGTAGTCGTCCCAGCCCCCGACTGCACCAAAGGCCAGCGTGGTCAGCAGCACGATCCAGACGAAGCGGTTGGTGAGGTCGCTCCACAGCAGCGTGGCCACTGCCACCGCCACCAGGATGAGCGCCCCGCCCATGGTCGGGGTACCGGCCTTGCTCAGGTGCGATTCCGGGCCGTCGTCGCGGACCTGCTGGCCCACGTTGCCGACCGTCAGCCGACGGATCATTGCCGGGCCGATCAGCAACGCGATCGCCAGCGCAGTCACCACGCCCAGGATGGCGCGGAAGGTCAGGTACTGAAAGACCGTAAAGCCGCTGTAGAACTGCGTGAGATATTCAGTCAGCGCGTACAGCATTCGCAGCCCCCCGCGCCGACGGGGCCGTCTCCAGCCCTTCGATGATTCGCTCCATGTGCTGGCTGCGCGAGCCCTTGATCAGGACCGTGGTCTCGTCCTCCAGCAGTGCTTCCAGGCGCGTCCGCAGGGCGTCATGGTCGGCAAACCACTCGCCGCCCTCGCCAAACGCCTCGGCGCTGTCGCGCGCGGCCTCGCCCAGGGCCAGGCAGTAGTCCACACCCATCGCGCGGGCCAGCGCCCCGGTCTCACGGTGCAGCACCGGGGTCTCGGCGCCCAGTTCCCCCATCGCACCCAGCACGAGGATGCGCCGGCCGGGCATCGCGGCCAGCACCTCGAGCCCCGCGCGCAGCGAGTCGGGGTTGGCGTTGTAGGTGTCGTCCCAGAGGCGGGCACCGCTGACATGCCAGAGCTCCTGCAAACGCCCCTGCACCGGCGTCCAGCCCGCCAGACCGTTGGCGATCGCGTCGATCGCCACACCCACCGCATTCGCCGCGGCGGCCGCGGCGATCGCATTGGCAGCGACATGGCGCCCCGGGCTGGCCAGACGCAGGTCACGGCCGGCGCCCAGGATCGTCAGACGCAGGCGGTCGGGGGCCTGCCACACACCCTCGATCTCGCCACCGCCCTCCAGGGAAAAGCGCTGGCAGTGGTGGTGCTCGTTCAGCGACAGCCAATAGTCGGCGAACGGGTCGTCCAGATTGATCACCGCCGTACCGCCCTGGGACGGCAGCCCCGAGAAGATTTCGGCCTTCGCGTGGGCCACCCCCTCAAGGCTGCCAAAGCCCTCCAGATGGGCCCGCCCGGCGTTGGTGATCATGGCGACCATCGGTTCGGTCCAGCGCGCCATGCGCCCGATCTCGCCGGCATGGTTGGCGCCCATCTCGATCACCGCGTAATCGGTGTCCTCGGGCATGGCCAGCAGCGTCAGCGGCACGCCGATCTCGTTATTCAGGTTGCCCTGGGTGGCATGCACCGAGCCCACGCCCTCGAGGATGCAGCGCAGCATCTCTTTGGTGGTGGTCTTGCCGTTGGAGCCGGTCAGCGCGATCACCCGCGCCCGGCTGCGGCGGCGCCAGTGCTGGGCCAGCCGGCCCAGGGCCTCGCCGGTATCGGCCACGACCACCTGCGGGTGCGGGACATCCAGCACGCGCTCCACCAGTAGCACAGCGGCCGGCAGGTCGGCGGCGACATGCTCGTGGGCATCAAAGCGCGGGCCGCGCAGCGCCACGAACAGCCCTCCTTCGAGCGGTTGCCGGGTGTCGGTGAACACCCCCTCGAAGACCCGCTCGCCGTCGCCGTTTTCCAGACGGCCGCGCACGGCGTCCGCCAGTTCCTGTCCGGTCATCCGGATCATTGGATACCCCCCCCACTGTCTCCCGCATTCGTCCGAGCGGCGAGCGCTAACGCCAGCTCGCGATCACTGAACGGATAAAACTGCGTACCCACCTGCTGAGTGGTCTCGTGCCCCTTGCCCGCCAGCAGGATGACGTCGCCCGGGCCCGCCTCGGCCACCGCCGCGCGCACCGCCGCCTCGCGATCGCCCAGCTCGCGGCAGGCCTCGGGCCGGTCACAGCCGGCGAGTACGGCGGCGCGGATCGCGGCCGGGTCTTCGGAACGCGGGTTGTCGTCCGTCACGATCACCTGGTCGGCGCGCGCACTGGCGGCCCGCCCCATGGCCGGACGCTTGGTGACATCGCGGTCTCCACCACAGCCAAAGACTGCGATCAGGCGGCCGGCCGTGTGCGGGCGCAAGGCATCCAGCGCCGCGGCCAGCGCCTGTTCGGTGTGGGCATAGTCCACGACCAGCAATGCCCCACTGGGCAGTTCGAAGCGCTCCATGCGCCCCGGGACACCGCGCAGGCGCGACACCGCATCGACGGCGGCCGGCCAGGAATGACCCAGCGCCCGCAGGGCGGCGAGCGTCGCCAGCAGATTGCCGACCTGGAACAGCCCGAACAGGGCCGCTTGCACCGGCCAGGCCTCGCCGGCCACCTCCAGCGTGAAGCGAATGCCGTCGGAGCCTGCCTCGACCTCCCGCGCGACCAGGTCGGCGGAGGCCCCGACGGCACTGTAGGTGAGGATGTGTTCAGCCGTGGTTTCACGGATCAGGCGCTGCCCGAGGGCGTCGTCGGCATTGAGCACCGCGGTCTCCAGCCCCGGCCAGGCGAACAGCCGCGCCTTGGCGTCGGCATAGGCCTGCTGGCTGCCATGAAAATCCAGATGGTCCGAACCCAGCCGGGTCAGCACGGCGACGCGCACCGGCAACCCGGCCATCCGCCCCTGTTCGAGGCCGTGGGACGAGGCCTCGATCGAGAGCGCCCGGCAGCCGTCGGCGGTCAAATGCGCGAGGTGTCGATGCAGGTCGATCACGCCCGGGGTCGTGTGGCCACAATCTTCCAGCGCCCCAAAGCGGCCCGTGCCCAGCGTCCCGACCACCCCTGTGGGGACACCGAGCTGCTCCAGGGCGCCGGCGAACAACTGGCTGACCGAGGTCTTGCCATCAGTACCGGTCACCGCGACGACGGGATAATCGGCCGGCCAGGCACCCCACAGGGCGTCACAGATCGCCGGCAGCGCGACGCGCAGGCCCGGGAGATGCAGCACCGGGATGCTCAGGGCGGGGGCCGCCTCGGCCTCGTCCCACAGGATGGCCACAGCCCCCTGCTCGGCCGCGGCCCGCGCATGGGCAAGGCCGTGGCCCTGGGTCCCGCGCAGGGCCACGAAGACGGCACCCGGGGTCACCCGGCGGCTGTCCTGGGCAAGGTCGGTGACACGCTGCCCGGCGACCTCGCTCGGCAGCGCTGGCGCCCCGGCGGGCCACAGGCGGCCCAGTGTCGCGACGGTCTGGACCGTATTCGCCGCCATCATGTCGAGCCCTCGCGTTCGGCGGCGAACTGCATGGGGATATCCGGCATCGCGTCCGGGCGCACGTTGAACATCCGCAGCGCCGAGCCGATCACGTTGCGGAATACCGGCGCCGCCACGGCGCCGCCGAAGTAGGTGCCAGCATTGGGTTCGTCGATCACCACGGCCATCACGAAACGCGGATCGGACGCCGGCGCGAGACCCACAAAGCTGGAGATATAGCGATCTTCGGTATAGCCACCGGGCCCGCTCTTGCGGCTGGTACCGGTCTTGCCCGCGATGCGGTAGCCGTCGATCGCGGCCTGACGGGCGGTACCCTCGGAGCCGATGGTGTGCTCCATCATCGCGAGCACACGCTGGGCAGTTTCCGGCGACATCACACCCGCCGGTTCGCGCAGGTCGTCGGCGGTCTGCACCAGCCGCACCGGGATGCGCTCGCCGTCGTTGGCAAATGCGGTATAGGCCGCGGCCATCTGCAGTGGCGTAATGGAGAGGCCGTAGCCATACCCCATCGTGGCCTGTTCGACCTCGCGCCAGGTCGGGAAGTCGCGCAGACGGCCGCTCACCTCGCCCGGGAAGTGGGTCCCGGTCGACTGGCCGAACCCGGCCTGGTGCAGCACCTGCCAGAATCGGTCCGGCGGCAGGTCCAGCGCCAGCTTGGTCGCGCCGACATTGCTGGAGCGCGCGATCAGGGTGGTCAGGTCAATCACGCCATAGTCCCGAAAGTCGCGCACGGTCAGCCGCCCGACACGCATGGTCCCGGGACGGGTGTCCAGGGTCACATTGGGGTCGATGATGCCGGCATCCAGGGCCGCCGCAACGGTGAAGGGCTTGATGACGGAACCCGGCTCCATGCTGTCGGTCAGGGATCGGTTGCGCGCGAGCTCCGAGCGGATCGAACCGCGATTGTTCGGGTTGAAACTCGGCTGATTGACCATCGCCAGGACATCACCCGTACGGGCGTCCAGCAGCACGGCCGACCCGCCCTGGGCATCATGCTCCGCCACCGCGGCCTTCAGCTCGCGGTAGGCCAGATACTGCAGGCGCTGATCGATGGTCAGGCGCAGCGTGCGGCCGTCGCGGGCGGGGCGGATACTGGCCACATCGCGGATCGTGCGTCCGTGGCGGTCGCGCAACACCCGCTTGGCACCCGGCGCGCCCGACAGCCAGTCGTTGAACGCAAGCTCGACGCCCTCCTGCCCGCGATCGTCAATATCGGTGTAGCCAAGGATGTGCGAGGTCGTCTCGCCATGCGGGTAGTAGCGCCGGAACTCACGCGTCAGGCCAAGGCCCTGGATGCGCAAGGCGGTCACCTGCTCCGCCTGGGCCGGCAGCATATGCCGGCGCAGGTACATGAATTCCCGGCCGGCGCGCGACTCGATGCGCTCGGCCAGCCAGTCGGCATCAACCTGCAGCGCCTCGGCCAGTTCCGGCCAGCGATCGCGTTGCTCCAGCAAGTCCTTCGGGTTCGCCCAGGCGGTCTGCACCGGGGCGGAGATCGCCAGCGGCTCGCCGTTGCGATCCGTGACCATGCCGCGATGGGCCGATTCGGTCAGCGTACGCACCTGGCGCTGCTCGCCCTGCTGCGTGAGGAAATCGCGGCTGAGGACCTGCAGATCGATTGCGCGCAGCACCAGGGCCACAAGCACCAGCGCGGAGACCACCAGCAGCACCTTCAGACGGCCATGGCTGACCTGACGCTTCAGCGCTCCCATGTGCGCCCCCCGATCACCACGATGCGATCCGGCTCGGGCTTGATCATGCCCAGTTCCTCGAGCGCCTGCCGCTCGATACGGCCCTGCGTCGCCCAGGTCGACTGCTCGATCTGCAGCTGCGTCCACTCCAGGTTCAGCGCGTCGCGCTCCGAAAGCTCCGACTGATGCGCGATAAAGGCCTGGCGTGCCTCGTGCTTGGCCGCCACCACACCGACGGCGGAGGCAAAGACCCCGGTCGCCAGGATGATCAGGATGAAGCCGCGAAAGACCATCAGGTGCGCTCCCCCACACGCAGCACCGCCGAGCGTGCGCGCGGGTTGCGGCGCTGCTCTTCGGCGTCGGCACGCACGGGCTTGCCGATCGGGCGCCACGGGCGCTCGGGTGTTTCGGGCATCACCGGCAGCCCGCGCGGCAGGCGCGTGTCCGGGCGCGGCCCACGCAGTGCCTGCTTGACCATGCGATCCTCGAGCGAGTGAAAGCTGATCACCACCATCCGCGCGCCCGGGTGCAGGATGCCCGGGATCGTCTCGAGCCACTGCTCCAGCTCCTCGAGCTCCCGATTCACATGGATGCGCAGGGCCTGAAAGGTACGCGTGGCCGGGTGCTTGCCCGGTTCGCGCCCGGGCACCGCGCGGCGCACGATCTCGGCGAGCTGTGCGGTGCGTGTAATCGCGGCATCCGCGCGCGCAGCGACGATCGCACGGGCGACGCGGCGGGAATGGCGCTCCTCGCCATAGTGGTAAATCACGTCGGCGATCTCGTCCTGCTCCGCGCGGGCCAGCCAGTCCGCGGCACTCTCGCCCTGCGTGGGGTCCATGCGCATGTCCAGCGGGCCATCGTGCTGGAAGCTGAAACCACGCTCGGGGGTGTCCAGCTGCGGGGAGGAGACCCCCAGATCCAGAAACACGCCATCCGGCGCACGATCGGGGAAGCGCCGGCGCAGGGTATCGGCCATCGTCGAGAACGGACCCGGCTCGAAGACGAAGCGTGGATCGTCCGCAAACGAAGAGGCGGCCGCAGCCGCCTCGGGGTCCCGGTCCATTGCCAGCAGGCTTCCGCCGGCACCGAGGCGATCGAGAATCGCGCGGCTGTGCCCGCCGCGCCCGAAGGTCCCATCCACGTAGAACCCGTCAGCGCGCACGGCCAGCCCCTCCAGCACCGCGTCGCGCAGCACCGGGATATGAGCGACGGTTTCCGTCATGGTCACAACGCAATGGACTCGAGTGCGTCGTCATCCACGTCACCCCCCAGCGCCTGCTCGCAACGGGCATCCCAGGCATCGGCATCCCAGATCTCGAACTTGTTGCCCTGCCCCAGCAGCACCGCGCGCTTGTCCAGACTGGCGTACTGGCGCAGCGGCGTCGGCAGCAGGAGACGGCCGCTACCGTCCAGCTCGCACTCGGTCGCGTGCCCGACCAGGAGACGCTGCAGGTTACGGACCTTCGGATTCATGTTGGGGCGGGACATCAGACTTTGCTCGATGCGCTCCCACTCGGGGAACGGATACAGGAGCAGGCACCGGTCGGGGTCTACGGTAATCACCAGCTGGCCACCACAGGACGCCGCCAGCGTATCGCGATAGCGCGCGGGCATGGCCAAGCGACCCTTGGCATCCAGATTGAGTTGGCTTACGCCTCGAAACATGGCCGGTACCGGTTGCGGTGGTCACCCACCTTTCCCCACCTTTTCCCACTTTTCGACACTATAGGTACGGCTATCTCCAGGAGTCAAGAAAATCGACCCGAAAAAACCAAAAATAAGCGTTGAATCACAGAGACTTAGCGAACACCTGCCCAGCGACAGTGCAGCCAGAAAATAACACCCCAAAAGCCGCGTCTTGAGGGTCACACTTAAGAAACTACTTCACTATTTTTCGGTAGGAACCGCCGACACGGCGAGACACCGGCCCGCGGAGGGGGCCGCAAAGGTGGGAAAAAGTGGGAGCCGGCCGTAAGCCGGGTTCTGTCGTGGACAGTCATTCATCTGGGACGTCCGTCACCGGACGCCTCGAGCAGCCTACCCGGGTGCGATGCGGGCCACACCATGCACCCCTATTTGGCCTTGCTCCGGACGGGGTTTACCCTGCCACGGACTGTTACCAGCCGTGCGGTGCGCTCTTACCGCACCTTTTCACCCTTGCCTGTGCCCGAAGGCCATCGGCGGTGTATTTTCTGCGGCACTTTCCGTCGGCTCGCGCCGCCCAGGCGTTACCTGGCGTCCTGCCCTGTGGAGCCCGGACTTTCCTCCGCATCCAGTGGATACAGCGACTGCCAGGCCAGCTCCCGCGCTCCTTTTACGCCCGCACCCGCAACAACGCAAGAAAAACCCCCATCAACCCTCGTCCTTCAGACGCAGGCCCCGGGCATAGACACGGTTGCGCGGCACTCCGGTGGCGTCGGCAAGAACCCGCACCGCTCGTTTCAATGGGAGCTCCCCCAGCAAGGCCCCCAGCAGGCGCTCATGTTCGTCGGCGAGCGGGGCATCCTCGGACTCCGGATCGGCCGCCTGCGGCGCCGGCGCGAGGATCAACACGAACTCCCCCCGCAGACGATTGGCATCAGCATCGAGCCAGGCCGGGAGCTCGTCCGCAACACCTCTATAGTGTTCCTCGAACTGCTTGGTCAGCTCACGCCCCAGGAACACCAGCCGCTCCGGCGCGAGCGCGGCCAGGTCGTCGGCAGCGGCACGTACGCGATGCGACGACTCGAACAGGATCGTCGTCACCGGCTGCGACAGCAAGGCCTCCAGGCGGCGACGGCGGGCCCCGCCGGCATGCGGCAGAAAGCCCTCGAAGCAGAAACGATCGGAGGGCAGGCCGGCGACGGCCAGAGCGGCAAGCGGCGCGCTGGCGCCAGGCACCGCACGCACCGGCAGCCCTGCCTCGGCGGCCGCTCGTACCAGACGATACCCCGGGTCGGATACCAGCGGCGTACCGGCATCCGAGATCAACGCGAGATCGTCGCCTGCCTCCAGCGCAGACAATAAAGAGGGGATGCGCTCGCGCTCGTTATGTTCATGGAGGCTGACCAGGGGCGTCAGTACCCCCAGGTGCGCCAGCAACCCGCCGCTGTGTCGCGTATCCTCCGCAGCGATACGCGAAACGCGCGCCAGCACGTCACGGGCACGCGGGCTGAGATCGGCCAGATTGCCGATCGGCGTGGCAACCACCCATAACGTGCCGCAATTCGTTGACACAATCTGATGCGCTTTCAATACTGACTCCCCAATACGCTGAGCATCCCGCTATCGTGAACCTATACCTCTCTCCAGCTGCCGGGGGGCGCTACCGGGGCCGCCTGGCCCTGAGCCTGCTCGCCGGCGCAATCCTCGCCGGCTGCGCGACGCCGCGCCCGGACCCCACCCCCGCCCCGGAACCGGAGGAGGAACGACCCGAGGTCGTTGACCTGCCGGCCGAGCAACAGGCCCCGATCCTGATCAGCGAGGCCTGGGCGGACCCGCAGCCGGACAACGTGCGCGCAGCGATCGACGCGGTCCTGAGACTAGACGAGCCGGACGGCGACCTGGTCGACCGCGCGGACGCGCTGTGGCGCGACCTGGATGCCCAGCACCGGGAACCGCTGGCCGACCGTGTGCGCGGTGCCCGCCTGGCGGCCACACGCGGCGAGTGGGAAACCGCGCGCGAGCGGCTCGGCGCCGACGACCCGGACGACGAGACCCGCACGCCCGAGGTCTACCGCGAGGGTCTGGGCCTGCATGCCCGCCTGCTCGAGCACGAGCGCGAATGGTATCAGGCGCTGGACGCCCGGTTGCGCCTCGACGGCCTGCTCCTGCTGAAGCCCGATGAGCAAACAGCCAACCAGAAACGCATCTGGGGTCTGCTCTCGGCGCTTCGACCCGCCCAGCGGGACGGCCTGGCGGCGGGCGAACACCCGGATGCCGAGCCCTGGGTTCGCCTGTTCACCGGATTGCGCAGCGTCCATTCGGAAGACGACGCCCGCCGCGTGGCCGGCCAGTGGCGGGAGCGCTATCCGTCGCACCCGGCCAACAGCCTGCTCCCGGAACTGGTCGCAAGTCACCCGCTCCAGCCCGAGGCGCCGGAGACGATCCTGGTCCTCCTGCCGCTGTCCGGTGATCTCGCCCAGCTCGGCAATGCGATCCTCGACGGCATCACGCGCGCCTACTACGCGGAGACCGGGGGCCACGGCCGACTGTTGGTGCGCGACACACGCGGCGACCCCGACACGGCTGCAGACCTCTACAGGCGCGGCGTCGAGGACGGTGTGGACCGCATCATCGGACCGCTCGACCGCGATGCGGTGCGCGCGGTGGCCGCAAGCGAGGAGACGCGCCCGACGCTGCTGCTCAACCGTACCCGGCTCGACGGCAACGGTGCCTTCGGCACGCTGGCACTGAATCCGGAAGAGGATGCCTACGCTGTGGTGGACCGCGCGGTGCGCACGGGTTGGCGCAACCCGCTCGTAATCCTGCCCGAGGGCCAGTTCGGGGACCGCATTGCGGAGGCCTACCAGGAAGCGCTCGCGGACCACGGCCTGCGGCCGCGGGACATCGTGCGCCTGCGCCCGGATGCCGAGGACATCAATGCCCGGGTGGGCAATGCGCTCGGGATTGAGCAGAGCGAGGCACGCATTCGCGATGTCGCCCGCCGGACTGGCCTGAGTCTGGAGGGCGACCCCCAGGTTCGGGGCGATGCCGATCACCTGTTCGTGACCGGAACCTCGCGCCAGATGCGGCAACTCGTGCCACACCTGCACTTCCACGGGGCCCGGCAACTCCCGATTATGGCGACGCCTCATATCTACGCCGGGCAGCCAAACGCCAATCGCGACCGCGATCTCAACGGCATCGTTTTCCCCGACGCGCCCTATCTGTTCACGACCATCGAGCCGCTGAACGGCGAAATGGCCGAAGGGGCGACTGACGAGCTCCCACGCTTCGTCGCGCTGGGCATGGATGCGATGCGGCTGAGCCTGCATGATCACGCGGTACGCGAGGCCACCCACCATCAAATCGTCGGGGGTGCCGGAACCTGGTCACTGAACCCGATCAGCGGGGACTGGGTGCGCGAGCCGGCCTGGGCGCGCTTCGAGAGCGGCGCACCACGCCAGCTGGGGTCCACCAGCGAGGGCAGCTGACCAATGTTTCGCCCGGGCATGGCCGGCCAAGCCGCCGAGGACCGTGCGGCGCACTACCTGACCGGGCAAGGCCTCATCCTGGTGGCGCGCAACGTGCGCCGCCCGTGGGGCGAGCTGGATCTGGTCGCACGCGAGGGCGATACGCTGGTTCTGGTCGAGGTACGCAAGCGCAGCCACCGCAACTTTGGCGGCGGAGCCGAGAGCATCGATGCCGGCAAGCGCAGGCGACTGCTACGGGCGGCCGAGGGCTATCTGCAGGAGACCCGCTGGCAAGGCCCCGTGCGCTTCGATGTCGTGCTGCTGGACGGCGACGACACGATCGAATGGCTGCCCGACGCCATTCAGGGGGACCGGGCATGACACCGCTGGCACGCGAAATCGAACAACTCCTTCCGGCCGAGGACCGCCTGCTGGACCCGGCCGATTGCTGGTCCTACGGTGCCGACAACTCCAAGCTGCATGCCCCGCCGGATGCGGTCGCGTTTGCACGCGACGCCGAGACGGTCGCTGAACTGGTACGGCTTTGCCGACGTCTGGGCGCACCCGTGACCTGCCGCGGGCGCGGCACCGGCACCACAGGCGCGGCGGTCCCCGACCATGGCGGATTAGTCCTGTCGTTCGAACGCATGAACCGGATCCTGGAGGTCGACCCGGCAAACCGTTGGCTGATCGCGGAACCTGGCGTAACCAACGGCGAGGTGCAGGAAGCGGCAGGGGCCCAGGGGTTTTTCTGGCCCCCGGACCCCACGAGCAGTACTTACTGCACGCTCGGCGGCAATCTGGCCTACAACTCGGCAGGCCCCCATGCCGTGAAGTACGGCACGCCACGGGACAACACCCTCGGGCTTGCGGCGGTCGCCGGCACCGGCGAGGCCTTCCGTACGGGCGTGCACACGACCAAGGGCGTCGTCGGGTACGACCTGACCCGGCTGCTGATCGGGTCCGAGGGGACCCTGGCCGTGATCACCGAGGCCACGCTGCGCCTCACACCAAAACCCGAAGCCACGCGCCTGATTCAGGCTATGTATCGGACCGTGGGCGACGCGGCGGCCGCCGTGTCGCGGCTGATGGGCCGCGCGGAGGTACCGTCGGCCCTGGAGTTCATGGACCATTCGGCGATTGCCATGATCCGCGACTACGCACCGGACTGCCCGCTGCCAAGGGACGCCGGCGCCATCCTGATGATCGAGACGGACGGCACCGAGGCCGGGATCGATGCGACGACGCGCGGCGTCCGCGCCGCCGCCGATGGCGATGGCTGCCTGCAGACCATCAGCGCGGACACCGCGGAAGAGACCCGGGCCTTGTGGGCCGTGCGCAAGGCCCTCTCGCCGGCGCTGCGTACCGTCGCGCCGAAGAAGATCAACGAGGATGTGGTCGTGCCCGTCTCCCGCATCCCCGACCTGATCGCGGGCCTCGACCGGCTCGCCCAGGCGCACGCGATCAAGATCGTGAATTTTGGGCACGCCGGCAACGGCAACATCCACGTGAATCTGCTGGTGAACCCGGACGATCCGCAGGAACTCGCCGCCGCCGAACGCTGCCTGGACGAGGTCTTCACGCTGGTGCTGGGGCTTGGGGGTACGCTGTCCGGCGAGCACGGGATCGGGCTGGTGAAACGCGCCTTTGTGGGCCGGGAGATCGATCCCGTGGCGCTGAACCTGATGAGCGGGATCAAGCGGAGCTTCGATCCCGACAACATCCTGAACCCCGGCAAGGCGCCGGGGCCGGCCATCACGGGTCTTACTTGACGACCTTCAGGGCGGGACCCTTGCGCTTGGCAGCCGGCTTGTCCCCATTCTGATCGGAGCCCGTAGGGCCAGAGTCGTCCGGTCCGTCGCCGCCCGGGCCATCGTCCGGCCCCGGCCCCGGCTCGCTGCCGAACATCATCCCCTGGCCGTTCTCGCGCGCATAGACGGCGAGCACAGCCTGCGTGGGCACGTAGACGTCCATCGGGCTGCCGGCGAAACGCGCCGAGAAGGCGACCGCCTCGTCCCCGATATTCAGGGCCTGCACCGCGGACGGGCCGATGTTGAGCGTGATCTTGCCCTGCTCGACAAAGGCATCGGGCACTAGCGCACCCTCCACCGTGGCGTCGACCAGGATATGCGGCGTAAACCCGTTATCCGTGATCCACTCCCACAAGGCCCGGAGCAGATAGGGACGCGAAGAGGTCACAGCCTCAGCTCGCGCTCGGCCTCGGTGAGACTGATCTGGAAGGATTCCCGCTTGCAGACGCGATCCGCGTATTCCTGAATCGCAGTCGGCAGGGACTCGAGGTCGATCCCCAGCGACGGCAGACGCCACATGACCGGGGCGATCGCGCAATCCACGATGCTGAACTCGTCACTCAGGAAGTACGGCTTCAGCTCGAAGATCTCCGCCGAGTTCATCAGGCTCTCGCGCAGGATCTTGCGTGCCTTGGTCAGCCCGCCCCCGGATGCCTTCTTCACCGCGTCCAGGCCCTCGTACCAGTCTCGCTCGACGCGATAAAGCGCCAGCCGCGCGGCGGCACGCGAAACCGGGTCCACCGGCATCAGCGGCGGATGCGGGAAACGCTCGTCCAGGTATTCGGTGATCACGTGAGTCCCGTACAGCGCCAGGTCCCGATCCACCAGGGTCGGTACCTCGTTGTAGGGATTGAGATCGGAGAGATCCTCGGGAAGCTCGTCCGGCCCGAGGTTGACGACATCCACCGCGATGTCCTTCTCGGCGAGGATGATACGCACGCGGTGGCAGCGCACGCAGTCGTGAGCGGAAAACAGAGTCATTACGGAACGACGATTGGCGACCAGCGCCATAGCTTTCTCCCTACCCCGGCCGGGCACGAGGCCACACCGGGCAGACGGTCAATAACACCGGCGGGCGCTCATCCCTGAGCGCCCGCCGGCGACGGTTCAGGCCGCCTAGTGTACGTCTTTCCAGTACTCCTTTTTCAAGAAGTAGGCCAGCACGGTAAACACGGCCAGGAAAATCAGAACGTACAGACCGATGCGCTGACGGTCGAGCTGCATCGGTTCGCCCATATACGAAAGGTAGGTGACCAGGTCACGCACCGCGCGATCGTACTCGCTCTGGCTCATCGAGCCATTGCGCACGAGCTCCAGACGCTCGTTGCCGTCATCGTCCTCGACCAGCTCCTGCCAGCCCTGCAGCTCCCACAACACGTGGGGCATGCCGACGTTGCTGAACACCGTGTTGTTGGCACCCAGCGGACGGTCCTCGTCGATGTAGAAGCTCTTGAGGAAGGTGTACACCCAGTCCTCGCCATGGATGCGGGTCGCCAGGGTCAGATCCGGCGGCGTCACACCAAAGGCCTCGTCGGCATAGGAGTCCGACATCGCGTTCTTCATCAGCGAGCCCGGGTTCACCAGGTCGCCATCCTCATCGGTGATGAAGATGAAGTTCTCGGTAACCTGCTCCTCGGTCAGACCGATGTCGCGCCCCACGCGGTTGTAGCGCATGTACTGGGTGGAGTGGCAGGCCATGCAGTAGTTCATGTACAGCCGGGCGCCGCGTTGCAGCGACGCCTGGTTGGTCACGTCCACATTGGCTTTTTGCAGATCACCACTGTAGCTGGCGGCCGAGGCCGCCGGCACGGTGAATAGGGCCGCCAGGGCCATAACAGTCGTTGCGATAAACGTTTTCATTACGAAGTCACCCTTTCCGGAACGGCACGATCACGACCCAGACCCCGGGCAAACACCGGGACCACCATGCAGACGAACAGATGCACGGTCGGGATCAGCCAGGACCACATAATCAGGCTTGCGTCACTCGGATCGAAGCGCGTGATGTCGTAGAGGGTGTAGATACCCACGACCACCGCGAACAGGATCAGACTGACCGCCGCAGAGCGCTCCCGACTGAGGAACCACAGCAGGAAGAAGAACGCGAAGTACACGAGCGACCAGCGGAAGCTCATTTCGCTGATCATCGTGGTCGCCTGCTGCAGACCCAGCCAGCCCAGGATCACGAAGGCCACCACGAATGCCGCCAGGTTGAACTTGGCCGCGAACGAGCGGTAGCGCATCGACAGCACCGGGTTGCGGTCCAGCCAGGGGATGAAGAACAGCATCACCACCGCGAGGCCCATGGCCACCACGCCGAGGAACGGATCCGGCACGGAACGCAGCACCGAGTACATCGAGGTGAAGTACCAGACCGGCGGAATCAGTTCAGGGGTGACCAGCGGATCGGCCGGGATCATGTTGTCCGGCTTCAGGAACAGACCGCCGCCCATCGGGAAGAAGAACATGATGACCGCGAACACCATCAGGAAGACACCGACGCCGACGATGTCCTTCACGGTGTAGTACGGGTGGAACGGGATGCCGTCCTTCGGGATGCCGTTCTCGTCCTTGTTCTTCTTGATCTCGACGCCGTCGGGGTTGTTCGAACCCACTTCGTGCAGCGCGATGATGTGCGCGGCTACCAGCAGGATCAGCACCAGCGGCAGGGCAATCACGTGCAGCGCGAAGAAACGCGTGAGCGTAGCGTCGGACAGCAGGAAGTCACCGCGGATCCAGGTCACCAGGTCCGGCCCAATGTACGGGATGGTCTGGAACAGGTTCACGATCACCTGCGCGCCCCAGTAGGACATCTGGCCCCACGGCAGCAGGTAGCCGGCGAAGGCTTCGGCCATCAGCACCAGATAGATCAGCACACCAAAGATCCAGATCAGCTCGCGCGGCTTCTTGTAGGAGCCGTACAGCAGCGCCCGGAACATGTGCAGATAGACCACCACGAAGAACATCGAGGCGCCCGTGGAGTGCATGTAGCGGATCAGCCAGCCCCACTCCACATCACGCATGATGTACTCGACCGATGCGAAGGCCAGCTCGGCATCGGGCTTGTAGAACATGGTCAGGAAGATGCCGGAGACGATCTGGATGACCAGCACCAGCAGGGCGAGGGAACCGAAGAAATACCAGAAGTTGAAGTTCTTCGGCGCATAATACTGAGCCAGATGTTCGTTCCACATCTGGGACAGGGGGAAGCGGGCGTCAACCCAGCCCAGCAGCCCACCCTGCCACTTTTCCGCGGGATTACCGGCCATCAGACAGCTCCTCCGTCTTCATCTTCACCCACGAGCAGCAGGTTGTCCGTGATGTAGTGGTGCGGCGGCACCTCCAGGTTGTCGACTGCCGGCATGTTGCGATAGACGCGGCCGGCCATGTCGAAGCGGGAACCGTGGCAACCGCACAGCCAGCCGCCCTGCCAGTCGGAACCCATACCGGGATCACCGATCTCCGGGCGGAACGACGGCGAGCACCCGAGGTGGGTGCAGATCCCGATCAGCACCAGGATTTCCGGCTTGATCGAGCGGTGCTCGTTCTGCGCGTATTCCGGCTGCTGGGCCTCGTTCTCGGAGTCCGGATCGCGCAGGCGATCGGTCACCTGGGACAAACCTTCCAGCATCTCGTCGGTACGCCGCACGATCCAGATCGGCTGTCCCCGCCACTCGATGCTGACGCGCTGGCCGGGCTCGACCTCGGTCACGTCGAACTCGACCGGGGCCCCTGCTGCCTGAGCGCGAGCGCTAGGCTGCAAGGACGCCAGGAACGGAGTCGCGACCGCAACGACACCGGCACCGCCGACGACTGATGTGGCAGCGACGAGGAACCGACGACGGCCTCGATTTACGCCTTGGTTTGCCATGTTTGTCTCTCCAAACAACGTGTTGAAATCGTGTCCCGGCAGCCACTCGATACGCGTACGAGGGTGCGGAGATGCCCGCAGACTGCCCCGTGAGCGCGCCGCCCTGGGCGCGCTCACGGGCGAACGGGCAGGCCACCGCGGGGCGGCCAGTAAAATCCGATAGAATTCCCGAACACGCTAATAAGGTCAAGTAGGTGAATGCCTTAAGACCGGGCGGACGGCCTCTCCAGACGCGCCCAATCGATTATAAGTTATTCATGATAAAGGCGGGATTTCAGCGCCCCCAGCAAGAGCAGATTGCCCCGCGAATGTGCGCTCGCCGGGGCGCCGTTCAAGCGGGGTTGTCGATGTCGATAAACCGATGCTCCAGACCGAAGCGCTCGGCGCACCACTCCCCCAGGGCAGGCGCCCCGTAGCGCTCGGTCGCATGATGTCCGGCGGCGAAGTAGTGCACCCCGCTCTCGCGCGCCTCGTGGGTGGTCTGCTCGGAGATCTCGCCACTGATATAGGCGTCCACGCCCTGCGCCGCCGCCTCCATCAGCAATGACTGCGCCCCGCCGGTGCACCAGGCAAGCCGCCGGATCGGCCGCTCGCCGCCCGGCACCCACAGACACTCGCGCCCCAGCACAGCCGAGATGTGGTCGCGCAGGTCCGCCCCCGACACTTCGGCGGCGGGGCGCCCGTACTGGCCCACGCCGTCCTCGCGCAGCACGCCCTCGATCGCGAACCCGAGGCGATTGGCCAGCTGCGTGTTGTTGCCCAGCTCCGGGTGCGCGTCCAGCGGCAGGTGGTAGGCCACCAGGTTGATATCGTGCTCCAGCAGCCGGCGCAGGCGTTCGCGCTTCATGCCGGTGACCACCTCCGGCTCGCCCTTCCAGAAATAGCCGTGATGCACCAGGATCGTGTCGGCCCCGTCCGCGATCGCGGCCTCGACCAGCGCCAGCGAAGCCGTCACCCCGCTGACGATGCGGCGCACCTGGGCCCGTCCCTCCACCTGCAGCCCGTTCGGGCAATAGTCGCGAAAGCGCTCCGGCTGGAGCTCTTCGTTCAGGGCCTGCATTAATACGTCACGTTCGATCACGATCGGTTCTCCGGCTGGACCGGGATCGGCGGCTGTGCAGCCCATCCCATTTCGGTATATTCGCTATATGGTGAATTTCTCGCGTTTCCTGCTGCAAGCCGCCCTGACCGGCGTGGCGATCGCCGTAGTCGTCGCCGTGTTCTTTCCCCATGTGCTCGACCGCGACCGGGCCGAGCGGGCGGAGCTGCAAGTCGCCACCCCGCTTTCCACGACCAACGGGGCCGCGGTCAGCTATGCCGACGGGGTCGAGCGCGCCGCGCCGGCCGTGGTCAACATCATGACCTCGCGCGTGCTCGACACCCCTGGCATCCTTGACCTGCACGAGTTCTTTGGCCAGCCCATGCCCCCGGGCGACACCGAGCAGGCCAGCCTGGGCTCCGGTGTAATCATGACCGATCGGGGCCATATCCTGACCAATCACCACGTGATCGAGGAGGCCGACGCGATCGCCGTGGTCCTGCCCAATGGCGACGCCCATCCGGTCGAGATCATCGGCATCGACCCCGATACCGACCTCGCCGTCCTGCGCATCCGTACCGACGAGGTGGCAGTGGCCACGGTTGGCCACTCCCGCGACCTGCGCGTCGGCGACGTCGTACTCGCGATCGGCAACCCCTTCGGCGTCGGGCAGACCGTGACCCAGGGGATCGTCTCCGCCACCGGGCGCAACCAGCTCGGGATTAACACCTTCGAGGACTTTATCCAGACCGACGCAGCGATCAATCCCGGCAACTCCGGTGGCGCGCTGATCAATGCCAAGGGCGAGGTCATCGGCATCAACACCGCGATCTTCTCGCGCTCCGGGGGCTCGCACGGCATCGGCTTCGCGATCCCGGTGGACCTCGCCCGTGACGTGATGACCGAGATCATCGAACAGGGCTATGTCGCCCGCGGATGGCTGGGGATCGAGGTCCAGGCGATGAACCGCGAACTGGCTGATTCCTTCGGGCTGGATGCCCCGCGCGGAGTGCTGGTCGCCGGCATCCTGCGGGACGGCCCCGCCCAGGAGGCCGGCATCGAGATCGGCGACGCGATCACCCATCTCAATGGCGACGCGGTCAACAGCCCGCGCGAGGCCCTGAATATCATCGCCCGCACCGATCCCGGAGCCGAGTTGCCCATCACGCTCCTGCGCGACGGAGAGGAAGTGAAACTCGACGCCACCGTCGCCCAGCGCCCAATCTGATGGGAGCCCCGGCCCAAAGGCCGGGGGCTCGTCCTTTCACCCGTTGGCCGGGGAACTGACCGTAGTCAACGTCGCCGTGACCAGCAGGACCAGCCCCACCAGCACGACCTCGGACGCGATGCTGCGTTGCAGCCGTTGCGAGGCCCGCGCCTCGCCCCGCTCAAAGGCTGGCACCAGACGCCATTTATTGGACGCCGCCAACAGCAGTAGCAAGGCGACGATCAGCACCTTGCCGATCAGAAACTGCCCGTAGCCGGTCGTGAGCAGTGGCGTGACGCCGCCGAGCAACAGCGCGGCCAGGACGACACCCGCCAGCACTAGCAGGCCGACACCGAACACGGCCACCCGCCCGAAGCGATCCAGGATACGTACGGCGTCCGCCCCACCGGGCGGGTGTCCCGACAGGCGGTACAAAGGCCACAACGAGCCAACCCAGAACGCGGCCGCCAGCAGATGAACGACCAGCAAGCCGCCCAGCAGCCACCGGGGTTCGTCCACGGTGTGCCCGACCTGCACGAATGCGAGCATGACCAGCAATACACCGGCAAGGCTCAGGCCGTACCCAAGCCCCGGCAGGCGCCGAGCATCCAGCAGGATGGCCTGGAGCAGTACAAGCCCGCTCACGGCCAGGATCAGACGGGTCCCCTGCGCGCCCTCGAACACCATCCCGAGCAACATCGGATCGACCGCGGCGGCGCCATTGCCACCACCGAGATAACCAGCCTGCAGCGGCCACTGAATCAGGACAAACACAATCGCGACCCAGGCCGCGATCGCTCCCGTGCGGCTGGCCGCCCGACGCTCCGGATCCGGCAGATCCGGAAACGCCAGGCGGAACAGCACCGCCCCGGCCGCCCACAAGGCACCAGCATAGAACCCGGCCTCAACCAGGATCATGGCGACCGTCCAGGTATCCACTTCGGCGAGCGCGGACAGCCAGGCCACGGTTCAGTCCTCCACCGTAAAGCGGAAGCTTCCGGACATCATGTGGCCGTCACGGGCCAGACCGCGCCAGCGCACCTCGTAGTTGCCGGGTTCGAGCGAGCCGGCCGGACGCACATGGTATTCCTCGGTCGGGTCATTGCCCGGCCCGTCCTCCAGGGACACACGGCCCCGCGGGCCGATCACGTCGAACTGGGTGATGCGCATCTCGCCGTCGAAGTGAATCCCGATCTCCTCCGGGGTGCCCTGCACCGTGGAGCCATCCTCCGGGACCTGGCCCATCTCGCCCTCGTGGGCCATCAGGGGAGCGGCAAAAGCCAGCAACAGGGCCGCAAGGGCCGAACGCAGGGTATTGCGGGTACGAATCGTCATCATGAAATGCCTCTTTTTTAAGTGCAGTCGTGTCAGGGTCAGGCGGTCACGGACCACCGGGGCCGCCTTGCGGCGGTCCCGGCGCCCGCGCCGATGGAACCTCAGTGGTTGTGGCCTCCGTGGCCGTTGTGTCCTCCATGCCCCCCGTGGCCGCCATGTCCGCCGTGGGCATCGCGGCTGGGCGTCGGGAGCTCATCGGAATCCGCACCTGCGACCCTGCCGCGGCGTACCGGATTGCCGAAATCGGGATCGCTGCTCACGCGGCGAGCGACCTCGCCGTCCGGGTGCCAGTACCAGCCGGGATCACTGAAGTCGCCGGGCTCCAGGTCGTCGCGCACCTTGATCAGGGTGAACATCCCGCCCATGCCGATGTTGCCGAACGGGCCCTGGCCCATCCCCATCGGCAGCGTGTTCTCGGGGCCGCGCATATGGCCGCCATCGGTATGATCCTGATGGTCCGCCATGCCGTGTTCGCCCATGGCCATGTATCCCGGCAGCAGCGTGCGGATTTCGTCCTCGAGGCCGGATTGATCCACGCCCAGGGTATTGGCAATGCCATGGCCCATCGGGTTCATGGTGTGGTGCGACATGTGGCAGTGGAATGCCCAGTCACCGGGCGGGGCGACGAACTCGATGTCGCGCGTCTGGCCGACCGCCACGATCTCGGTGGTCTCCTTGCGCCACTGCTCGCGCGGCCAGCGCCCACCATCCGAGCCGGTCACCTCGAACGACACCCCGTGGACGTGCATCGGGTGGTTCCACATCGACAGATTGCCCATGCGGATGCGCACGCGCTCGCCGGTCTTCGCCACCAGCGAGTCGATGGCCGGGAACACCTTGGAGTTCATCGACCACAGGTCGAAGTCCACCATGATCGACGGATCCGGCGTGCGGGTACCGGGATGCAGGGCCCAGTTGTGCAGCAGGATTGCGTAATCGCGGTCCACCGGTTCGATCTCGCCATCCTTCGGGTGGATGATGAACATGCCCATCATCCCCATCGCCATCTGCACCATCTCGTCGGCATGCGGGTGGTACATGTGCGTGCCGTGCTGGTTCAGCTCGAACTCGTAGACGAAGGTCTCGCCCGGATGGATCGGCGGCTGGGTCACGCCCTTCACCCCGTCCATGCCCGAGGGCAGATGGATGCCGTGCCAGTGCACCGAGGTGTATTCCGGCAACCGGTTGGTCACGTAGATACGGACCTTGTCCCCTTCGACAGCTTCGATGGTCGGGCCGGGCGTGGTGCCGTTGTAGCCCCAGCACTTGGCCACCGAACCGGGCGCGAATTCGTGCTCGATCTCCTCGGCGACCAGGTGGAACTCCTTCACGCCGTTGTTCATCTCGTACGGCAGGGTCCAGCCGTTCGGCGTGTGCACCGGCATGTAGCCCTGGTTGGTGCGCTCACCCGGCGTGGTTTCGCCCTCGTTGTGGTGCTCGTGACCCGTTTCGGCCATCACTCGGGTCAGTGTCGTTGCCGGCAGCATTGCGGCGCCGGCGGCCAGCAGGAAGTTACGCCGTTTCATCAGTGATGCCCTCCGTGACCGTCGTCGAACGAGTGGTCGTTTTGCTCGTCGCCGTGGTCACCATGATCGCCGTGTCCGTGATCTCCGTGATCTCCGTGATCTCCGTGATCTCCATGATCTCCGTGATCCCCGTGATCTCCATGATCTCCGTGATCCCCGTGGTCCATCTCGGAGGGGTCATGCTCGAGCGCATCGGTCTCGAGATAGCCCTCGTCACCCGGTGCTCCTCCCGGCAGCTCGCCGGCCACCGCAAAGCCCAGCTCCACCCGGGCGCGCCAGTAGTCACCCAGCGCGGCAACCGCCCGCTGCCAGTCGGCCAGCTCCTCCTGCTTGGTCACCAGCAGGTCGAAAACATCGTCGAACATGAAGTTCACACGCTCCTGCATGCGCTCCAGCTCGATCTCGCGGGCCGGCAGCAGTTCATAACGCTTGGTACCGAACTTGTCCCGGTGATGGGCCAGGCGCACGAAGTGCTGGTGGACATCGGCGGTGATCGCCTGCTCCAGCTTGGCACGCCGGGCCTCGCCGTCCTCCAGCCGTGCCTCGGCGCGGGCGATGCCGGCCTGGTTCTGGTTGAAGATCGGCAGGGTGAACGAGATGCCGCCGCCCCACAGGCGGGTACCGTCAGTCTCGCGCTCGAACTCGATCCCGGGCTCGATATCGCCCAGCCAGCGATAACGCCGCACCAGGGCTACGCCCTCGGTGAGCCCTTCCAGGGCATGATCCAGGGCACGCAGATCGAGACGCTGTTCCAGGGCCTGCTCGACCAGGGCCTCGCGATCACCCAAACCCGCCAGCGGCAGGGGCAGCTTTCCCGGGACCTCCCATTCATCGACCTCGCCGGGCAGCCCCATCAGATGGGCCAGGCGCAGGCGCGTCTCGCGTTCGCGCTGGCGTGCGTCCTCGAGCTTCAGCCGGGCCTCTGCGGCGCGGATACGCAACTGGGAGCGCTTCAGGTCGGTCATGTTGCCGGCGTCATAGAAACGCTCGCCCAGCAGCGACCCGAGATCCGCCGCACGGGTTTCCAGGGCCTGTACCTGGGCGCGCTGGCGCGCAGCCACCGCGTCATACCAGGCGCGTTCGGTGTCCGAGGCCAGGGCCACCATCCCCTCGGCCAGTTGCAGCCGGGTGGACTCCCAGTGGGACTCGGCAATGTCCTGACGGGCACTGCGCATCAGCAGACCGGATATGCCCCAGGCCAGACCGACGCCATACTCGTTGCCGCCCCCGCCCTCCGGGCGCATCACCGACAGCGACAAGGTGGGATTGGAAAACTGGGAGGCCTCGACCACATCGGCGGCCGTCAGGTCCAGTTTGGCGTAGGCCTGCTGCATGCGCGGGTTACGCCACAGGGCCTGATGAATCGCCTCCTCGAGCGTCAGCTCGCCGGAGGGTCGGGGCATCTCCGACTCAGGCAGGTCGATCCCCTGCACCGAGATGTCCTCCGCCATTTCGGAGCGATCCAGCTCGGGCGCGGTAACCGCGCAACCGGCGAGGAACAGCACCGATACGACGGGGAGCAGCAATCGGGTTGCTCGCATCGTGAAAATCTCCTTGATCGGACTTCGACTCCGCATCCCGCGCGAACGCGCGACACGGCCTTGCCGTCCGCCAGCACCGAGTGGAAACCCGGACGTGCGGACAGCCCCGGCGCTCGGGCCGGTACGGTCAGATCAGGAGAGGATCGGGGGTCGGTATAACGCGGCCGCAGGCGGACCGCTCTGGAAGGAATACAGGTTCGCCGCCTGGGTCATCGGGCTCAGGGCATTGATACCGGTGATGGACGGCATACCCTGGCAATGGCTGCAGGCCGAGCAAGAGGCCAGACAGGTGGCGTCCATGCAATCCACGTGCACGATCACCCCGCTGGCGTCAGAGGAATCCGAAGTCTCGCGGGTGTGGTCATCGCCATGCCGGGTATCGGCATGATCGTCATGCGCATGATGATCGTGGTCGTCGCCGTGCGCGTGATCATGTGAGTGGTCATGGGCCGTGTGATCCGCAGGCTTGTCGCCCTGCGACTGGGCCCCGTGCATCGCATGCCCGGCGTGACCGCCTTCCTCGCTCGCAACCGCCGCAAGCGCCGGCAGGCCGGCAATCGCCAGCACCAGCATCCAGCACAGCAGTCGGTGGAAGACCCGTTTCACGTCGGTCAAACCTCGTTTGGGGGCCCCTCGGCCCGGCAATCGGCGGTCAACATACCACAACCCTCACCCTTGGGCGCCACCCCTGTAGGAGGCCAGCCCTCTGGCCGACAGGGACCCGACCAGCGCCCCATCGGCGAGAGGCTCGCCTCCTGCAGATCCGGGGCTGACCCCCTGTTTAAGGCCAGCCCCTGGCCGATTGCGACCTGACCAACGCCCATCGGCCAGAGGGCTGGCCTCCTACGCGAGCGCGCGCTCGATCACGTCGCGCAGGTCGCGCGACACTTCGAGCGCGGCGAGGCGCTCGAGTTCCGCACGCATCTGCTCGCCGCGAACCTTGTCCACCTTTTGCCAGCGCGTCAGCGGCTGGGCCAGGCGCGCGGCGGTCTGCGGGTTCATCGCGTCGAGCTTCTCGACGAAGCCACTCATGCGCCGGTAGCCGGCACCGTCTTCCTGGTGGAAATGGCGTTCGTTCCGCGCCATGAACGGCCCCAGCACCGCGCGCACTCGGTTCGGGTTGGTCCAGCGGAACCCGGGGTGCTCCAGCAGCGCGTCCAGGCGCTCGAAACCGCCGGCGACCTGGCTGCCGGCCTGCAACCCGAAGTACTTGTCCAGCACCAGCGGATCGTCGCGGTAACGCTGCTCGAAGTCCGTCAGCAGCACCTCGCGGGCCTCGTGATCCAGCTCGTTCACCGCATTCAGCGCGCCCATGCGCATGGTCATGCTGCGCGCCTTCTGGTATTGCGCCAGGGCCTCGGGCACCGCGGCCTGGTCGCCGGCGGCCACGCGCAGCGCCAGCAGGCGGTTGCGCAGCTGGCGCAGGCCCATCGCCTCGGCGGTGAAGGCGCCGTTGTCCACGTCGTCCAGCTTCGGCTGGATCTGCTGCATCGCGCCGGCCAGCGGGGCGTAAAGGCGCTTCTCCAGGTCATCGCGCTCCATGCGCAGGCGCACCGGATCGACGCGCTCGAACAGCTCGGCCAGCTCGCGCGTGGGCGGCAGTTGCAGGATGGTCGCCAGCAGCACCGGCTCGATCGCCGGGTCCTCGATCAGGGCGTGCAGGGCGTGCTCGGTGGCGGCCTCCAGCGCGGAGTCGGCGGCGTCGTGTTCGATACGCGCGCGGATCGCGCGGCGGAACAGGGTCTGAGCGGCCTCCCAGCGGGCGAAGGCATCGTCGTCATGCGCCAGCAGGTGGGCCAGCTCGTCCACGCCCTGGTTGGCGTTCAGGATCACCGGGGCGGAGAAGCCACGCAGCCAGGAGATCGCGGTCGGCTCGGCGGACAGGCCCTCGAAACAGAAGGTGTGCTCGGCGGCATCCAGCTCCAGTACCCATTCGTCGCGCTCGGCGTCGTCGCCATCCAGGCGCGCGCGGATGCGCTGGCCGTCGGCATCGAGGAAAGCAACCCGCATCGGGATCACCACCGGCTCCTTGTGCGCCTGCCCCGGGGTCGCCGGCGTCTCCTGTGCGAGCGTCATGCGGGCCGGGCCGCCGGGGCCGTCAAACGCGGTGCTTGCGGTCACGTGCGGGGTGCCCGCCTGGGTGTACCAGCGCTTGAAGCGGGAGAGATCGCGCCCGCTGGCCTCGGCCATCACCGCGACAAAGTCGTCGGTGGTCACCGCCTGGCCGTCGAAACGCTCGAAGTAGAGATCCAGCCCGCGACGGAAGGTCTCGCGCCCGATCAGGGTGCGCAGCATGCGGATCAGCTCCGCGCCCTTCTCGTACACCGTCAGGGTGTAGAAGTTGTTGATCTCGGCGTAGTGGTCCGGTCGCACCGGGTGTGCCAGCGGACCCGCGTCCTCCGGGAACTGGAAGGCGCGCAGCATGGCGACATCGTCGATGCGCTTCACGCCGAACAGGGTGCAGTCGGTGGTGAATTCCTGGTCGCGGAAGACCGTGAGCCCCTCCTTGAGCGACAGCTGGAACCAGTCGCGACAGGTCACGCGGTTGCCCGACCAGTTGTGGAAGTACTCGTGGGCGATCACCGACTCGATGGCGACGAAGTCGTCATCCGTGGCGGTGTCGGGGCTGGCCAGCACGTACTTGGCATTGAACAGGTTGAGCCCCTTGTTCTCCATCGCCCCCATGTTGAAGTCGTCCACCGCGACGATCATGTACACGTCCAGATCGTATTCGCGGCCGAAGGCCTCCTCGTCATAGCGCATCGCGCGCTTCAGCGAGGCCAGCGCGTGGTCACAGCGATCGGCGTTGTGCGCCTCGACATACAGCTCCAGCGCGACCTCGCGCCCGGACATGGTGGTGAAGGTGTCGCGCTGGCAGGCCAGATCCCCGGCGACCAGCGCAAACAGGTACGACGGCTTGGGGAACGGATCCTCCCACACCGCATAGTGGCGCCCGCCATCCAGCTCGCCGGCCTCCACGCGGTTGCCGTTGGCCAGCAGGACCGGGTACTGCGCCCGGTCCGCCTCCAGGCGCACACGGTAGGGGGTCAGCACATCCGGGCGGTCGGGGAAGAAGGTGATGCGGCGAAAGCCCTCCGGCTCGCACTGCGTGCACAGATTGCCGCTGGAGGCGTACAGGCCTTCCAGCGCGGTGTTCTGCTCCGGGTGACAGCGGCTGACGATCTCCAGCCGCGCACGCTCCGGCAGGCCGTGCAGCAGCAGGCCCTCGGCATCCTGCTCCACCCGACCTTCCGCGGGCTCGGCACCATCCACCGTGAGTGACACCAACTCGACGCCATCGCCGTACAGTCGCAGCGGCGCATCCGGCTCCACCGCCTGCGGATTGCGCCGCACCGCCGTGCGCGTGGTCACCTCGGTGGTCGCCGCGGACAGATCAAAGTCCAGCTCCAGGCTCTCCACCACAAACGCCGGCGGCTGGTAATCGCTCAGATAAACCGCCTGGGGACTCGCATCACGCATTCCAAACTCCAGATCAAAGGCACTGCAAAAAGGTTTAACACGCCACCACAGCCTCGACGTCAAACCCGGACCATGGCCCTGTCATTGCCAACGCGGCTCCGGCCCCACGCCGCGATCACGTACCGGAAACTGGCACCAGAACACCAATCCGTTAGCATACCGCGCATGGAATGGATCGATATCTGCTTTAACCTCACCCACGAATCCTTCAACAAGGAACGCGACGAGGTCCTCGAGCGCGCCCGCGAGGCCGGCGTCTCCTGGATGCTGATCACCGGCGCCGACGCCCACCAGAGCGAGAAGTGCCTGGAGATCGCCGACCAGTACCCGGACTGCTGCCGCGCCACCCTGGGCGTGCATCCGCACCTGGCAAAGCAGTGGACCGATGCGATCGCCGCCCGGTTCAGTGACCTCGCCCGCGCGGATGCCAACGTCGTCGCCATGGGCGAGATGGGCCTCGACTACAACCGCGACTTCTCGCCACGCCCGCAGCAGCGCATCGCCTTCGAGGCCCAGCTGGAGCTGGCCGCCGATCTCGGGCTGCCGGTGTTCCTGCACGAACGCGACGCCCACCACGACTTCGCCCAGATCCTGCGCCGCTGGCGCGACAAGGTGCCGGCCGCCGTAGTGCACTGCTTTACCGGCGAGGCCGACGCCCTGGCCGAATACCTCGACCTCGACTGCCACATCGGCATCACCGGGTGGGTCTGCGACGAGCGCCGCGGCACCCACCTGCACCCGCTGGTGCGGACCATCCCGCCCGGCCGCCTGATGATCGAGACCGACGCCCCCTACCTCCTGCCACGCACCCTGCCCAAGGGCACCGGCAAGAAGATCGGCAACGGCCGGCGCAACGAGCCCGCCTTCCTCCCTCACATCGGCGAATACGTGGCCCAGCTGCGCGACGAAACCCCGGAAGATCTCGCCGCCCACACCACCGCCACCGCCCGCGCCTTCTACAACCTCCCGCCGGCATCAGGCGAGTAACACGGTGAGAGCATCCACCCGGCCAGCTGGTGACAGGAAACACAGCCAGGAAATAGTTATAAAACAGCATCCCCTCAGGGAAGAGGAGCCGACATGACCCGGGAAGACGAAACCCCGATCGTCATCTACGAAGATGATGCCGACCACATCGTGGAAGTCCGACTGGACGCCGGACGCGATACCGTTTGGTTGACGCAGCGGCAAATGGCCGAGCTCTTCGACACCTCCACCGACAACGTCGGTCTGCATCTAAAGAACATCTACAAAGACGACGAACTCGATGAACCGGCAACTACCGAGGATTCCTCGGTAGTTCGGGAGGAAGGCACCCGCCAGGTCTCACGACGTATCAAGCACTACAACCTGGACGCCATCATCTCGGTCGGCTACCGGGTCAACTCCCGCCGTGCTGTGCGCTTCCGCCAATGGGCCACCCGCGTACTGCGTGAGCACCTGACGCGCGGCTGGACCCTCAACCGCCAGCGCTTCGAGACCAATGCCCGGGAGTTGGAAGCCGCACTGGAACTGGTGCGCCGGACCGCCCGCAGCCCGGAACTGGGCGTCGAAGCCGGTCGCGGGCTGGTCGACATCGTCGCCCGCTACGCCCAGACCTTCCTGCTGCTACAGCGCTACGACGAGGGTCTGCTGACCGAGCCCAGGGCCGAGAGCGGAGGGACACTGCCAACACCCGAAGAGGCGCGCGGCGCCCTCGCCACGCTCAAGAAAGACCTGGTCGCAAAGAAACAGGCAACCGAGCTCTTCGCCCAGGAGCGCGGCGATGGCTTCGAGTCGCTACTGGGCAACCTGGACCAGTCCGTATTCGGCGAACCGGCCTACCCCACGGTGGAGTCCAAGGCGGCGCACCTGCTGTACTTCGTGATCAAGAACCACCCGTTCTCCGACGGCAACAAACGCAGCGCCGCCTACCTGTTCGTCGACTTCCTGCATCGCAATCAGCGCCTCATCAGCCCAGCCGGCGAGCCCGTGATCAACGATGTAGGCCTGGCCGCCCTGACCCTGCTGGTGGCGGAATCCGATCCCGACAACAAGGAAACGATGATCCGCCTGATCATGAACATGCTCGCGCACGAGACCGAAACCGCATGACTCACGTCGCCCCGCCCACCGCGCCAACCGTGAGCAGCTAGACTCACCCGTGACCTTCCATGTCTGAGCACACTCCCCATCAAAGTGACTCTCGGGTCGCGCTGGTCACCGGCGCGGCGCGCGGGATCGGGCTCGGCATTGCCGAGCGCCTGGTGAGGGATGGCTGGCAGGTGGTGCTGGCCGATATCGATGGTCCCGAGTGCGAACAGGCCGCCGCACGTCTGGGCCCCGTCGCCCGGGCCATCACGCTGGATGTCCGCGACGAGGAACAGGTCCGCGAGGCCATTCGGCATACGGAGGAATGGCACGGCGGCCTCGATGCCCTGGTGAACAACGCCGGCATCAGCGACCCGCACTCCGGGCCAGTGGAAGAGCTGGAGCTGGCCGACTGGCAGCGCTGGCTGGATACCAACCTGACCGGTGCCTTCCTGCTCGCCAAGCACGCCCTGCCCCTGCTGCGTCGCCGCCATGGGGCCATCGTGAACATCAGCTCCACGCGCGCCCTGCAGTCGGAACCGGATACCGAGGCCTACGCCGCCAGCAAGGGCGGGCTGGACGCCTTCACCCACGCCCTGGCCATCAGTGCCGGACCCGACGTCCGCATCAACGCCATCCGCCCCGGCTGGATCGACACCCGCAGCCCCGACCCGCAACAGGCCCAGCTGCTATCCGCACAGGACCACGCCCAGCACCCGGCCGGGCGCGTCGGCGAGCCCGCCGACATCGCCGCGCTCACCGCCTTCCTGCTCGGCCCGGAGGCCGGCTTCGTCACCGGCCAGATCTGGACCAGCGACGGCGGCATGACCCGCCGAATGATCTACGCCGACTGACCTCCCCCGAAAGCAGCACGGCCCAGCCCCGAAGGCGGAAACGAAAACGCCCCGAAACGACGAGCGTTCCGGGGCGCTGTTGCCCTCCCGGCGAACCGGCCTGGGGAGAACTGCCTCAGTCAAAGGTTCGTGCGCGGAGGATCTCCGGACGCAGGAAGTCCTTCTCGCCAGTATTGTCGTGATCCCCGAGCAGGTGACCATCGTGCTCGCGCACGGTCCCGTAGAGGGTGTGGCCGTGGAAATTGGCGTGCTTTTCGCGGGTCTCGTGGACATCGCCGGTGTAACGCGGATCCTGCGGACGTTCATGACTGTTCATGTAGAACGCCACGTCCCAAGCCTCCTGGTCACTGAGCGAGTTCGGCTGCCCCAGTGGCATATTGTGCTTGATGAAGGCCGCCGCGGTGTTGATCCGTGACATCCCGGCACCCCAGTTGAAGGAGCCATCGCCCCACAACGGCGGGAAGACCACCTGGCCGTCCTGCTTCAGGCCCTGACCATCGTCGGCGTGGCAGATCGCACAGCTCTGGGCATAGACCTCCTTGCCGCGCTCATAGGAAGGCTCCTGTTCCGGCTCGTCCAGCGATCCATATCCCCGACCGTAGATCTCCTGATCCGGGTACATCGGCGCATCCTTGGCCATCCACTGCATGTACGCCGTGATCGCCAGCATCGTATCGCTGCCGTACTCCGGCGGCTTGCCATTCATCGAGTAGGTAAAACAGCCAACCACGCGTTCCTCAAGGCTGTTCACCTGCCAGTTCTTTCCGCGGTAGTCGGGCAGCGTGATGGCGGCCGGCCACAGGGCGCCGCTGAACGGCTGGCGCCCCGCGTCCATATGGCAGCTGGCACAGTTCATGTCGTTGAATACGTGCTGGCCACGCAGTTGCTGGGTATCGACAAAGAGGTCGTGCCCGCGCCGGATCACGTCCTGCAGCTCCGGATGCAGACTGGACTCTTCCAAATCCTTCAGGGTCGGCGGGATATGGACAAGCTGGTGATCTTCCGGCTCGGCATAGCCGAGGTCGAAAAGGGGCTTGTACTCGTCCCAGGCGGCGGTCGCAGCACCCGCCATCAGAACAACCGCCCCGGTACCCAGGGTGAGCTTGCGAATGGTCATGTCCGTACTCCCTTATTCCGACGTTACGCGCTGACGGGCCAGCCAGGCGGAAACCGCCCGGATATCCTCATCACTCATGCGCTTGGCAATGGCTGCCATCAGGCCCTGCGGGTCGTTGTCGCGCTCGCCCTCCTGCCATTGATGCAGCTGGTCGGCAATGTAACCGGCATGCTGACTCGCAATGCCTGGAAAGCTGTCACCGGCCCCGGCATTGCCCGGCCCGTGACAGCTCTGGCAGCTGACGATGTACTGGTTCCAGTCCCCTCGCAGCGCCAGTTCCTCGCCACGCGCCAGGGTGGCCTCATCGACGTCTTCGCCGCCCTGTGCCTCGGTAACCGGGAGCTGGGCGTAGTACGCAGCCACATCGGCAATACCCTGGTCATCCAGCATGTTGGCGAACGGGGCCATGGTGCTGCTCTCGCGGCGATCTTCCTGGTAGTCCTTCAGTTGCCGCGCGATGTAGCCCTCCGGCAGGCCGGCCAGTCGCGGCCAGGATTCCCCGTTAGGGATGTTCTGCCCGGAACCGTCCGCCTGGTGGCAGGAAACACAGGTCTGCGTCAGCCCTTCCCCGCGCTGCGGATCGCCCTCGAGCCCGTCTACTGCCTGTACCGTCGAGGCGCCCATCCCGAAACCGAGAACGAGGGCCAGGCTTCCGGCAAGCTGCTTGTTCGTCATATCGCGTTATCCTTAATCATGGTCCTGATGGTGTTACTGCATCGAAAGCGGCCGCCCCAAGCCTGCCCGATAAGCTAACAACACAATAAAAGAATATTCGAACAATGGGTTTTTAGACAGGCCGGCCGCCACAGAATCGCCAGTTTGTTGATATCGATCAACTCGAGGCCTTCCTGCCTCCCAGCCGGTCGATCCAGCGCCGGCTACCAGCGTCCTCGAAAGTCAAAGGTTCCGGTTTCGTCATCGCGACATACCCGTATACCCGCCGGCCGGAACCATGCCGTAGGATGACCCTACTGACTGGGAATGGCACAGGGAGTACTCGCATGAAGACTTCGGTGATTCTGACGGTGATCGGGCCGGACCGGCCGGGGCTGGTGAGCGCGGTGGCGGCCAAGGCGCGGGTGGCTGGCGGCAACTGGCTGGAGAGCCGGATGGCGCAGCTGGCCGGGCAGTTTGCCGGGGTGGTACTGCTGGAGGTGGAAGCCGAGGCGGCCGACGGGCTGGAGGCCGCGCTGCGCGACCTGGAGGGCGACGGGCTGCAGGTGCATATCCAGCGCGGCAGCGAGCTTCCGACGGCTGCGCGGCACACCGTGATGCTCGACCTGATCGGGCATGACCGGCCGGGGATCGTGCAGGACATTACCGCCGTGCTTTCGCGCCACGGCGTCAGCGTCGAAGCGCTGGACACGGCCTGCGAGCCGGGCTCGATGACCGGCGAGCCGATGTTTCGCGCGAAGGCTCGCCTGGGTGTCCCCGAGGGCCTGGACCTGCACACTCTGCAGGACGACCTGGAGGCCCTGGCCAACGAACTGATGGTCGACCTCGAACTCCACGACCCGCTGCAGGAACCGCCCGAGGCCGTGGCCTGACCGCCTCCCGACGCGGGTAGGCACCATCCTTCAGTCGTAGGGTGCCGTTGAACGCAGCGAAACGCACCACTCCCTGCGCGGCCCGACCCCCGATGCGATTCGCTTCGCTCATCGCATCCTGCGACGCGGCGACTGGCGGACTCTCGTTACCAATCAGCGCTTCTTTGAATCAGCTCAGGGTGCGGCGCGGTGGCGGCGCACGGCGTCGAGGCGGCGGACGAAGTCCTGCATCAGGGTGGTGTAGAGCGCGTCGCCGAGGATCTTGTCCTCGATGCCGGCGTCGAGGTTGGGGTTGTCGTTCACCTCGATCACCATCACGCCGCGCGGGGTCTGCTTGAGGTCGACTCCGTAGAGGCCGTCGCCGATCAGGTTGGCGGCCTTGACGGCCGTCTTGACCACCACGGCGGGCACGTCCGCCAGGGCCTGGGTGCGGAAGCCGCCCTCGCGCGGGCCGCCCTTGGCGTCGTGATTGACGATCTGCCAGTGCTTGCGCGACATCAGGTATTGCGAGGCGTACAGCGGCTGGCGGTTGAGCACGCCGATACGCCAGTCGAACTCGGTGTAGACGAACTCCTGGGCGAGGATCAGATCGCTCTCTTTCAGCAGGCGCCGGGCGATGGATTCCAGCTCGGCGCGGTCGTTCGCCTTGAACACGCCGCGCGAGAAGCTGCCGTCCGGGATCTTGAGCACCACGGGATAGCCGATCTGCTCCTCCGCACGCAGGATGGTCTCGCGGTTGAGGATCACCGTCCTGGGCGTCGGCACGCGATGGGCGGCGAGGCGCTCGGCCAGGTAGACCTTGTTGGTGCAGCGCAGGATGGAGTCGGCGTCGTCAATCACCACCATGCCTTCGGCCTCGGCCTTGCGCGCGAAACGATAGGTGTAGTGGTCGATCGCCGTGGTCTCGCGGATGAACAGGGCGTCGAACTCCGCCAGCCGGGGCAGATCACGTGCCTGGATCAGCTCGACATCCATCCCCTGCTCCTGCCCGGCGCGGGCGAAACGCTTGAGCGTGGCCGGCGTGGACGGGGCCATCGCCTCGTCCGGGTTGTGCAGGATGGCCAACTCGTAGCGCGCGCTGCGTGCCCCGCGGCGGCGCCGCCAGGGTTTGGAGAGGTAGCGCTCCAGCGCGGCGAAGAAGGCCGGCTCCTGCTCGGGCTCGAGCGCGTTCAGCGCGAACGGGCGCAGGGCGTGAATCTGCCAGCGCCCCTGCCGCCGGAACTCCACCCGGAACATGGGCGCGGGGAACAGGGCGAAGAGCTGCGCGGCGATCTCCTGCAGCGCCGGCTCGTCGCACTGGCCGAACAGCACGGTCAGCTCCAGCCGCTCGGGCTGCGCGGCCTGGCGGCTGCGGCCCAGCACGCGCGCCACGCGCTCGTCCAGCTCCCCGGTATCCAGGCTGTAGATGGACTTGCGCGACAGGTCCTGCAGGGTGCGCACGCTGGGGATCACCCGATGCCCGCGCGCCTCCGCCAGCAGCGAGCCGTAGTAGCCGGCCGACAGGTAGCGCTGGCTGCGGCACAGGTTGATCACCCGCAGGGTGGCCGGGTCGTCGGCGGCCGGGCCGCGCAGGTAGTCGTCGATGGCCATCACCAGCAGGTCGGGGAAGTGCGGCTTCCAGTCCGCCCGGCGCTCGACCAGGATGCGGTGCTCAGGCATGCGCCACCCCTGGCGTCTTGCGTGGGCCGATGATCACCGCCGCCTGCAGCCCCGCACGGCCGTAGCGCGCCATGCGCTCGAAGTCCGCACGCGCGATCGGCATGTTCACCGAATCCAGCGCGCGCTCACCCTGCTCGGCGTCCACGAACGGGTCGTGCACGTAGACAAAGCGCTCGTCGAAGCCGGTGACCGTGACCCAGTGCGGGAAGCGCTCGGCATAGAGCCGCACGCTGCTGATCAGCACCACCGGCACCCCGCCTTCGGCAGAGCGTGCCGCCAGCATGGCCACGCTCACCGGGCCGTGCACCACCGGCACCCCGAGCTGTTTCAACTCCTCGACCATGTCCTCCTGCACCAGCTGCATCACCTCCTTCTTCTCCGCGCTGCGTACGGAATCCGCGAACGCGACGCCGCGATCGCGCACCAGCAGCTCCACCTCGAACCCGCGATGCGCGGCCGCCAGCGCGAGGCCGTACGGTCCGCAACCGCCATGGCCCGAGGTCATGAAGATCGTGGTGGCATCGCGCCACAGGCGCAACTCCAGGCGCCGATCCAGCTTGAGATCCGGATCGACAGCGCGCATCGCCATCATCAGCGCGGCCGGACCGCAGGTAAACTCCAGCGTCTGCGCGTAGTACGGCGCACGCACCAGCGCTGGATCGGGGCCGGGCGCCAGCGATTTCTGCAAGCGCAGCGCATCCATATGGTCCTCGTAGTAGTCGTCGATGGTGCCGAAGTCGCGATAGCCGAGCCCGCGGAACAACGCCAGACTGGCTGCGTTGTCGCGCCGCACCTCCAGGCGCAGGTCGGTCCGCCCGTGCGCCCGCGCCGCGTCTTCCGCCGCCTCCACCAGGCGCCGGCCCAGCCCCCGACCGCGCGCCCGCGCGCTCACCGCGATCGAGTACAGCCGCGCCAGCGAAGTACCACGGCTGAACAGCAACATCACGTAGCCGAGCAAGCCCTCCCCGCCGGGACCCTCCGCCACCCGCGTGGCCGCATGCCCGCGCGTCAGCAGGTAGCGAAATTGCCGCCGCGAGATCCGATCGACCTCGAACGCCGCATCCTCCAGCGCCACCAGCGCTTCCAGATCCTCCAGCGTAGCCGGACGGATCACGGGCGATTCTGCGGCGGGCGCGACCCGTTGCTTGACCTGCTGGCTCACGCTCCTCTCCCGGCGGCTGCCCGATCTCCATCGTACTCCACGGCCACGCACGGAGTGACGGCAAGCACCGAGAAAAAGGCTACTCGGATCCAGTCGTTCTCGCTGCCTGGAGCTGCGCGATGACCGAACGAATGCGCTGACGAACTTTGCGATAGTCGATCTCCCCCCAGGCCTGCAACAGCGCGATGAAGTCGGGATCATGGGAGGCCTCGACGAGATCCAGCAAGCGCCAGATCATCGACCGGTTGCGATCGCGCAGCATCTCCACCTCGAACGGCGGGCCACGCCGGGCGTTCTCGGCCAGCTGATCGAACAGCTCCCGCGCGCGAACCTCCCGCTCGATGGCCCAGCCTCGGTCCGTGAACACCAGCAAAGGCAAGCGACCGTCGTACTCGATCGCCAGCCAGCCACCCACGATGGCCCGATCGATCCGCGCGAGGGTCTCGTCTTCGGAAAGGGAGCGGTAGAAACCATGCGCAGGGTTGTCATCCAGGCCGAGTTCCAGGACCTTCTTCGCCCGTGATCCCTTCAACACCTTGGCCAGCAGGTTCCGCCCACCGGACATGATCAGGTCGTCCGCCGCGCGGAGGATGGCGCGCAACTCCTCGTCCGAGAGGTCGTCCGAGCAAGGACGCAGTTGCAAGGAGACGCGATGACGGGAACGGCTCATGTCGCCTCAACCTCCAGAAACACCCCGTTTCCCCATTGACCTCAACCTGGGACTTTCCAGGTCACGGCCTGATCATAAAATGCACTCTTGCGGACCTCTCGGGTTCGCTCGAATGCCAGCAGGGAATCGGGCTCGTCCGGATCGTCGCGTTCTTCGATCAGGCCGAAGGGGTGAGCAAACCGCATAAAGCTCCGAAGGGGCCAGACATTACGCAGCACCTCCTGCGCGCTGAAGGGGCCGTCGTATTCGTCCGCCTCGTCCAGCGCCACCGGGAAGGCCCGCTCGAAGGCATCGATATAGAACGATACGGGGCGCCACTCATCGCCAAAACGTGCAAGCAGATACAGAGAAAACAGCGCCCCCTGCTGGACAGTCGACAGGGGCGGATACCCATCCTGGTAAGCCCAGTTGAACTCGCGGGTATGCCAGCGCAGCAGTTCGCGAAAGATTGACGCCCAATCCCCGCGCTCGATTTTCTGTTGCGTCGAGCGGGTCAGTTGCAGCCGCCCGCGGTATTTCCGCCCAAGCCCGCTCATCTGCACCAGCAACCGGGTCACATGCAGTTCCGGGAAATCATCCTCCTTGCGCCGCGACCCGGGGCGCCACTCCGGTTCCAGCCCCGCGGCTTCCACCGCGGCCCACGCATCTGCCACGACTCGAAGCGGAAGATTGCCTTTTGGAGTCAACGGGATGCCGCCCTCGGCACGAATGGTATCCGCCAGCACGCGGAACAACACACTCATCACGGTGGTCGGACATTCCGCTACACCCTCGGCAAAACTCACCAGCTCCGGGTGCTCGAACGGTGAATAAAGGAGTGCCCCCATCTGCTCGGGCGACAAGCCCGCGAAGTCGTCCAGCGGCCGGGCATTCGCCTCGGCGACGGCGGCGGCCACCATCGCATCCCTTTCGGCTCGGTCACCAGGGAAGTCCTGCGCCAGGGACTGCTCGATCGCCGCGACGATCGCGTTCATTTCATCCTCGCGCGGTGGGTTCGTACCGGATTTCTTCATGAATGGATACCTCGCGACGGCGGAGGCTGCCCGGCCGTATATGGATCAATCCTGAAGACAAGGCTAAACCGGATCGCCACTTCCAATCATCCATGCATCGAGACTAACGTAGCACCCCGGCCAGCCCATCGAGGCTGCCGATGGTGGCCGTGGGATCCCCGCCCCAAGGGTCGAACAGACCCTGCCTCGACCGGTCGAGCCATGCCGTGCGCATGCCCATTGCCTGCGCGCCGATCACGTCGAACGGGTTGCCCGAGATCAGCCAGGCATCCGGCGGCGACACATTCGCCCGCTGCAGGAAATGCCGGTACCCGCGCGGGTCCGGCTTGAAGCAGCCGATCTCGTCCACACTGACGAGATCCTCGAAGCGATCCTCCAACCCGGCGTTCCGCAGCAGCCCGCTGACCGTCTCGGCCGTCCCGTTGGAGAACGCAAACAGCCGGTGCCCATCCGCGCGCAGCGCATCCAGGGCCGGTCCCGCATCGGCAAACGCCGGGAGCTCTTGATACCGCCGCAACAACTCCGCCTCCTGCTCCGGTTCGAGCGCGATACCCAGGGCCTCGCAGCAATACTCCAACGCCTGCTCGGTGCAGGTATCAAAATCCGCATACGCCCCCATCAGCCCGCGCCGGAAGGTGTACTCCAGCTGCTTCTCGCGCCAGGCCCGTGCCAGCACCAGCGCCTGCGCGCCGATCCAGCCTTCAAGCGTCGCCGCAACCCCCTGTGTATCAATCAGCGTCCCGTACACATCGAACGCCAGCGTCTGTCGCATGTATCCCCCTTCGCTCCGGTCGCGAGCATGGCGCATCCCGTCCACCACATGGCAGTTCTGGACATCGCTGCCTGGCGGCGAAACACTGCGCGTGTCGAGTTCAATTGTCGGGAAATATCCATGAGCATGCAGGAGACCATTACCCGGAAGCTGGAGGAGCGCTTTGCGCCCGAGCATCTGGAGGTGGTGAACGAGAGCCACATGCACAACGTGCCGCCGGGTTCGGAGTCGCATTTCAAGGTGACGGTGGTGTCCGAGGCCTTTCGTGATCAGAAACTGATCGCGCGGCACCGGCTGGTGAACCAGGCCCTGGCTGACGAGCTGGCCGGCGGCATCCACGCCCTCGCGCTGCACACGCTGGACCCGGACCAGTGGTTCGAGCGCGCCGGCAAGGTCGCCGACTCCCCACCCTGCATGGGTGGCGACGGCGGCAAGGCCTGATCCCTTGCCGCTAACAGAGATCCCCGCGCCCGAATCGGCCGTCGACCACATCCTGCGCGCCCGGCTGGAAGCGCCGGGGCTGATGGACCTGCTCGGCCAGATCGAGGCCAGCCTGAACCCGGCGGCCAGCCACCCGCCACTGCCGGGCATATCCGAGCACCTGGGGGCGGACCGCCACATCGTGCTTTGGCTGATCGACGGCTTTGCCACGCGCTATCGCCGCCATACGCCGCTGCTGGGCGCGGACTACGTGACGGACCTCGAGACCGTGTTCCCCAGCACCACGGCCACCGCGATCAGCAGCATCCTGACGGGCCGCGCGCCCGCGCAGCACGGCCTGCTCGGCTGGCACACCCGCCTGTCCGCCGCCGAGCGCACGCTGACCGTGCTGATGGGCCAGGAGCGCGACCGTGAAGACCGCATCAACACGCTCGGCTACCGCGAGCTGACCGGCCGCGTGCAGCCGGACCGCCTCAGCGACCGGATCGACTGCGGCATGACCTGCATCGGCCCGGAGTGGATCGGCGGCACGCCGTACAACCGAATGATGAACGGGGCCGCGGATTTCATCGGCTTCGAGGACCTGTCCGAGCTGCCAGCGCGGGTGGCCGCGCATGTGAACGCGACGCCAGGGCCGCATTTCACCTACGTCTACTGGCCGGAGCTGGACCACCTGGGCCACGAATACGGCCCGGAGAGCCCGGAGGTAGAGCGCGACCTGAAGCAGCTGGACCTGGCCTACACCGCCACCTGCGCGCAGATCCAGCGCCCGGAGAGCGTGTTCCTGACCACCGCCGACCACGGCATGCGCACCATGGAGCGCCGGCTGGACCTTCGCGAGCACCCGGCGGTCCAGGCCTGTCTGCGCCACCGCCTGACCGGCGAGCCGCGAGCCGCCCTCGCCCACGTACGCGAGGGGCATAACGCGGACTTCCTGGTCGCCCTGCACACCGCATTCGGCGATGACATCGTCGTGGTACCCGCCGCCGACTGGCTGGAACCCGGCGGGCAGGGCCGGACCCTGGGCCACGGCCCGGAGCACCCCGAGCTGCGGGCCCGCGCCGGCGACTACCTCCTGCTGCCCGCGGAGGACGCCTACCTGGTCGACCCGCCGGCCGACGACGAGGGCCCATTCTTCCGCGGTGCCCACGGCGGCCTGTCGCCGGAGGAGCGGCATATTCCCCTGTTTCTTCGGAATATCGGCCAGACGCGGTAAACTGCGGGGTTTGCCCGCGGTCGAATGATCGCGGCTTGCCGTAAACCGATTTCGAGATCCCATGAACGACACCGCCGACCAGACCTACAACAACGCTGCTCAGCACCTGATCGAGCTGGCCAACAAGCTCGCTGATGACGGCCAGGCCGACGAAACCGGCGACGTCGCCGACGGCCTGCTGGCCGGTGCCGTGCACTTCTGGCTGTACAGCCGCCAGCCGTGCGGCGACCCGTTATGCGAGGATTGCGCCCCGTTCGCGGATGCCGAGAGCCGCCTGGCCATGCTGCACGAACTGATCGACGAACTGGCGCGCGACAGCGACTACTTCCACGCCACCACCGACACCACCGTCGGCCACGCCTGACCCGCACGACCGGGCACTCTCGCCGATGCCGGGCTCGCCCTTTCGTCCCGCGACCGACACCTGGTTTGGCGAGGCCTTCGGGCAGGCGACCACCATCCAGTCCCGGGGCTGGCCCGCGATCCGGGCCGGCCGCCACTGCCTGCTGATCGCCCCCACCGGCAGCGGCAAGACGCTCGCCGCGTTCCTGAGCGCGATCGACCGTCTGACCGGCGAGCCCGCACCGGATGCCCGTCGCGGCTACTCGGTGCTGTACATCTCGCCGCTGAAGGCGCTCGCCACCGACATCGAACGCAACCTGCGCGCCCCGCTAACCGGGATCACCCGGACCGCCGCGCGCCTGGGCGAGGCCTCGCGCGAGCCGGTGGTGCACATCCGCACCGGCGACACCCCGCAGGCCGAACGCCGCGCCCAGGCGCGCGAACCCGGCGATATCCTGGTGACCACGCCCGAGTCGCTGTACCTGCTGCTGGGCTCCAAGGCCGCCGAGAATCTCGACTCCATCCACACGGTCATCATTGACGAGGTGCACGCCCTGGCCGGGAACAAGCGCGGCGCGCACCTGGCCCTGTCGCTGGAGCGCCTGGCCGAACGCTGCGACCAGGACCCGCAGCGCATCGGGCTGTCCGCCACCGTGCACCCTGTGGAGGTGGCGCGCGGCTTCCTCGGGGGCGACCGCGAGGTGGACGTGATCGACGCCGCGGAGCCCCCCCGCCTGGATCTGGAGATCCTCGCCCCCGAGGAACCGCCCGCCGAGCACGCACCCGCCACCGTCGAGACACCGGAACCGGCAAGCCCCATCCCGTCCGGCTCCATTCTGGGCGCGGTCTACGGCCAGGGCACAGGGAAGCTCCCGGCGGCCGGTGGCGACCGCGCCGCACGCCTGGAGCCGCGCCTGCTGGCCGCGATCCTGGAGCACCGCTCCACCATCGTGTTCGTCAACAGTCGCGGACTGTGCGAGCGCCTGGTCCAGCGCATCAACGAGGCCTGGCGCGAACAGCAGCCCGAGGACGCCGAAAAGCCCGGAGACCTGGTCGCCGCCCACCACGGCAGCGTGTCCCACGAGCGCCGCGCCGAGATCGAGGGCCGACTGAAGACCGGGCGCCTGCGCGGCATCGTCGCGACCAGTTCGCTGGAGCTGGGCATCGACATGGGCGCGGTGGATCTGGTGATCATGGTCGAATCCCCCGGCGCGGTCGCCCGCGGGCTGCAGCGCGCCGGGCGGGCCGGGCACGGCGTGGGCCAGGTCTCGCGCTCGCTGCTGCTGCCGCGCTTCCGCGGCGACCTGCTCGAATGCGCGGTGATCGGCGAGCGCATGCAGGCCGGCGCACTGGAGCCAATCCATGCCCCGCACAATCCGCTGGACGTGCTCGCCCAGCAGATCGTCGCGATGGTCTGCGAACGCCCGCGCACGGTGGACGAGCTGCACGCGCTGATCCGCCGCGCCGCGCCCTGGCGCGAGCTGTCGCGCGCGCTGCTCGAGGCCACGCTGGACATGCTCTCCGGCCATTACCCCAGCACCGACTTCGCCGACCTGCGCCCCTGGCTCGCCTGGGACCGCGCCCGCGACGCGCTGACCCCGCGCCGGGGCGCGGCGCTGGCCGCGCGCCTGAACGCCGGCACCATCCCCGACCGCGGCCTGTACGGCGTGCATGTCGGCGAGGGCGGCCCCCGCATCGGCGAGCTGGACGAGGAGATGGTGTTCGAGCTGAAGACCGGCGAGAACGTGACCCTCGGCGCCAGCACCTGGCATGTGGAGGCGATCACCCGCGACCGCGTGCTGGTCTCCCCCGCCCCCGGCGAGGTCGGCAAGCTGCCGTTCTGGCATGGCGACGGCCCCGGCCGCCCGATCCAGCTCGGCCAGGCCATCGGCGCCGCCACCGAGCGGCTGGCGCACATGGACCGCGCCGAACGCACGGCCTGGCTCAGGGAACACGCGCCACTGTCGGAGGCGGCGGTCGAGACCCTCTGCGACTACATCGACGAGCAGCGCGAGGCCACCGGGCAGCTACCCTCGGACCGGCGCATCGTGGTCGAGCGCTTCCGCGACGAGGTCGGCGACTGGCGCGTCTGCATCCTGACGCCGTTCGGCGCGCGCGTGCACGCCCCCTGGGCGCTGGCCCTGCAGGGCGCGCTGACCAGCACCTCCGGCTTCGAGGTGCAGGTGATGTACACCGACGACGGCATCGTCCTGCGCCTGGCCGACAGCGAAGACCTGCCTGAACTCGACAGCCTGTTCCCGGACCCGGAGGAGCTGGAGGAGGCCGTCACCCGCGAGCTGGGCCACTCCACCCTGTTCGCCAGCGCCTTCCGCGAGAACGCGGCCCGCGCCCTGCTGCTGGTGCGCAACCGCCCCGGCCAGCGCACCCCGCTGTGGGCGCAGCGGCTGAAGTCGCAGCAGCTGCTGGCCTCGGTACGCGAGTACGCGAGTTTCCCGGTGGTGCTGGAGACCTACCGCCAGGTGCTGGCCGACGTGTTCGACCTGGACGCCCTGCGCGAGATCCTGCGCGGCGTGCAGGAACGGCGCATCCGCGTGCACGAGGTGGAGACGCCACAGGCCTCGCCGTTCGCGCGCAGCCTGGTGTTCGCCTATGTCGCGGCCTACATCTACGAGCAGGACGCGCCGATGGCCGAGCGCAAGGCCCAGGCGCTGACGCTGGACCGCGGCATGCTGGCCGAACTGCTGGGCCAGGCCGAGCTGCGCGAGCTGATCGACCCCGAGGCCCTGGCCGAGCTGGAGGCCGAGCTGGCGCACGCCACCGAGGCGACCCGGGTGCCGGACGCCGACGCCCTGCACGACCTGCTGCGCCGGCGCGGGGACCTGACCGCGAACGAGCTCGCGGCCGCCTGCGCCGAGGCGCCGGGACCGTGGCTGGAACAGCTCGCCCGGTCCCTGCGCGCGGTGGAGGTGCGCATCGCCGGCGAGCCGCGCTGGATCGCCGCCGAGGACGCGGCGCTGTACCGCGATTCCCTGGGCGTGGCGCCCCCGCCCGGCCTGCCCGCCGCCTTCCTGGAACCGCCGCAGCACCCGCTGGAACAGCTGCTGCGCCGCTACGCCCGTACCCACGGTCCGTTCCGCAGCGAGGACCTGGGCGCACGCTATGGCCTCGCGCCGGGCGCACTGCTGCCGGCGCTCGAGGGCCTGGAGCGCGCCGGCGTGCTGCTGCGTGGCGAGATCCGCCCGCAGGGCACGGGCGAGGACTGGTGCGAACTGGACATCCTGCGGCGGCTGAAGCGCCGCACCCTGGCCCGGCTGCGCGACGAGGCCGCGGCGGTGGATGCCCGCGCACTGGGCCGCCTTCTGCCCGCCTGGCAGGGCCTGACCGAGCCCGGCCGCGGCGCCAGCGCCCTGCGCGACACGTTGACCCAACTGGAGGGCATCGCCCTGCCCTGGTCCGCCTGGATCGCCCACGTGCTGCCGATGCGGGTGCGCGACTTCTCGCTGGATGCGCTGGACCGCATCACCGCCTCCGGGGAGTTCGTCTGGGTGGGTGCCGGCGCGCTGGGCCAGCGCGACGGGCGCATCCGCTTCCTCCGCCGCGAACAGGCGATGGTGCTGCTGGAGCCGGAGGCCGATGCCGCGGATACCCCGGCCAGCGACGACCCGCTGGCACAGGCGATCCTGGAGACCCTGGACCGGCGCGGCGCCTGCTTCTACATGGAGCTGGAGCGCGCGGCCCGCGAGGCGCAGCCCGATGCCCGCCAGGACATGATCGAGGCCGCGATCTGGGATCTCGTCTGGGCCGGGCAGATCACCAACGACACCTTTGCCCCACTGCGCAGCCTGGGCCAGCGCAAGACCTCCGCCCGAGGTCGCCGACGCCAGGGCCTGGCCGGCGGGCGCTGGTCACGGGTCGCGGATCTGATCGACCCCGGCGTGTCGCTGACCGAGCGCGCCCGCGAACAGGCCGAGAACCTGCTGGCCCGCTACGGCGTGGTCAGCCGCGAGATGGCCCGCGCCGAGGGCCTGCCCGGCAGCTTCGGGCGCGTGTATCCCGTCTACCGCGCGATGGAGGACGCCGGCAAGCTGCGGCGCGGCCACTTCGTCGAGGGCCTGACCGGCGCGCAGTTCGCCCGCGCCGGCGCGGTGGACCGCCTGCGCGCGCTGGAACGCGCGGCCGACGACACCCCCGAGCCGCAGTGGCTAGCCAGCGTCGACCCGGCCAATCCCTGGGGCCAGCTCCTGCCCTGGCCGCAGCCCCCGGAAGCGGCCGAGGGCCGCCTGCGCCGTGTCGCCGGGGCGCTGGTCGCGCTGGCCGGCGGCCAGCCGCTGCTCTATCTCGCCGCCTCGGGCCGCCAGCTGTTCGTCTGGGAGGCGATCCCCGGCATCGACACCGCGGAGGAACACGCCGCGCTGGTAACCGAGGCCATCCGCCAGCTCGCCGGGAGCCGCTGGCTGCCGAAGCGCCGCAGCATCACCATCGAGACCGTCAATGGCGAACCCGCCCGCCAATCGCCGTTTGCCGCCGCCCTGCGCGCCGGCGGCGCCATGGGAGAGGTCCGCGGCCTGCGCCTGGAATCACCGGCGGGGCGGCATTATTGATGCGATTCGCTGCGCTCATCGGCATCCTGCGGTGGCATGGTTGCAGGGTGCGCTGAGCCAAGCGAAACGCTCCGCTAGCCCGGGTTCTCGGGGCTCGATGCGGTTCCCCGGACGCATCGGCATCCAGCGGCCACGTGCTGCACGCGCCCGGACAAAAAACGCCTGTCTGGCTGGACACTCGCACCCCCGGTACGGCAGAATCCCGCTCATTCGATGCACCTTCCATTTTTGGTGCAATCGCGTCCATTCACGACAGGATCGCCGCCGATTCCGCCCATCATGCCTTCTATCCTGCTGCTCAACGGCCCCAACCTGAACCTGCTGGGACAGCGGGAGCCGGAGCGGTACGGGCACCATACGCTGGCGGACATCGAGGCCGACCTGACGGCGCACGCCCAGGCCGCCGGGGAGACCCTGGCCTGCTTTCAGAGCAACCATGAAGGCGAGCTGATCGACCGCATCCATGCGGCACGCAGCGAGGGCGTACGCCGCATCCTGATCAATCCGGGCGGCCTGACGCACACCAGCGTAAGCCTGCGCGACGCCCTGCTCGGCGTCGACATCCCGTTTTACGAGATTCACATCAGCAACATCCACGCGCGCGAGGCGTTTCGCCATACCTCGCGCCTGGCCGATGTCGCCGCCGGCACCCTGAGCGGGTTCGGCGTAATCGGCTACCGGATGGCGCTGGACGCGGCAATCGCGGCCCTCAAGGAGTCATAGACACCCCATGGATATTCGCAAGGTCAAGAAACTGATCGATCTGCTCGACGAGAGCGGCATCCACGAGATCGAGATCCACGAAGGCGAGGAGTCGGTGCGCATCACCCGCTCGCCGAGTGGCTCGGCCGTGGCCGCCGCCCCGGCAGCGATGCCCGCCCCGGCGGGCGAGGCCGCCGCCCCGGCGGGCGAGGCCGCGGCACCGGCGGCGCCGGAAGTGGATGGCCACCCGGTCACCGCACCGATGGTCGGCACCTTCTACCGCGCCCCGAGCCCCGGCGCGAAGCCCTTTGTCGAGGTCGGCCAGACGGTCGAGGTCGGCGAGACGCTGTGCATCATCGAGGCAATGAAGATGCTCAACCCCATCGAGGCGGATCAGGCCGGCACCATCCGCGACATCCTGGTCGAGAACGGCAACCCGGTGGAATACGGCCAGCCTCTGTTCATCATTGGCTGACGCCCCCGACTTCGCTGCCTACAGGTCCGAGCATGTTTGAAAAGATTCTGATCGCCAACCGCGGCGAGATCGCCCTGCGGGTCCTGCGTACCTGCCGCGAGATGGGCATCGCGACGGTCGCGGTGCACTCCAGCGCCGACCGCGACCTGAAGCACGTGCGCCTGGCCGACGAGTCGGTCTGCATTGGGCCGGCCGCCTCCGGCGAGAGTTATCTGAATATCCCCGCACTGATCGCCGCGGCCGAGGTCACCGATGCCGGCGCGATCCACCCCGGCTACGGCTTCCTGTCCGAGAACGCGGACTTCGCCGAACGCGTGGAGTCCTCGGGCTTTGCTTTCATCGGCCCGCGCGCCGAGACGATTCGCCTGATGGGCGACAAGGTCTCGGCCAAGCAGGCAATGCTGGATGCCGGCGTACCCTGCGTGCCCGGCTCCGGCGGCGCGCTGACCGACGACGCCGATGCCAACATGGCGCTGGCCCGCGAGATTGGCTACCCGGTCATCATCAAGGCCGCCGCGGGCGGTGGCGGCCGCGGCATGCGCGTGGTGCACACCGAGGGCGCACTACTGCATTCGATCTCGCTAACCCGCAACGAGGCCCAGCAGGGGTTCGGCAACGACACCCTTTACATGGAGAAGTACCTCGAACACCCACGCCACGTGGAATTCCAGATCCTCTCCGACAGCCACGGCAACGCCATCTGCCTGGGCGAGCGCGACTGTTCGATGCAGCGCCGCCACCAGAAAGTGATCGAGGAGGCCCCGGCACCGGGTATCACCGACGAGCAGCGCCAGGCCATGAGCGAGCGGCTGGTCCGGGCCTGCCAGGAGATCGGCTACCGCGGTGCCGGGACCTTCGAATTCCTCTACGAAAACGGGGAGTTCTACTTCATCGAGATGAACACCCGGCTGCAGGTCGAGCACACGGTGACCGAGCAGGTCACCGGCATCGACCTGGTGCGCGAGCAGATTCTCATCGCGGCGGGCGAACCGCTGTCCCTGACCCAGGATCAGGTGGAGATCCGCGGGCATGCGATCGAGTGCCGCATCAATGCCGAGAACCCGGCCACGTTCATCCCCAGCCCGGGCACCATCCAGCAGTATCACGCCCCGGGCGGGCTCGGCATCCGCATGGATACCCACATCTACAATGGCTATGCGGTGCCCCCGTACTACGACTCGATGATCGGCAAGCTGATCGCCCACGGGTTTGACCGCAAGATCGCAATCGCCCGTATGCGCGGCGCGCTCGGCGAGATCGTGATCGACGGGATCGAGACCAACATCGCCCTGCACAGCGAGTTGATGAACGACGCGAACTTCCAGAACGGTGGGACCGACATCCACTACCTGGAAAAGAAGCTGAAGTCGCTGACCGGATGAGTCTCGCCGAACTGCAGTGCCAGATCGCCCCGGAGCAGGCCGAGCCCCTGGAGGATGCCCTGTTCGAACTCGGTGCCGTCAGCGTGGAGCTGCACGACGGCGCCGACGAGCCGCTGTTCGAGCCCCCGATTGGCACCCATCCGCTGTGGTCCAGCGTGTGCCTGAAGGCCGTGTTCGCCGACGCCACCCAGGCCGAGCTGGCCGCCGCGTCGCTGGAGCGCCACCAACCGGCGCCGGAGTCCATCTCCGTGGTCGCGATCGAGGATCAGGACTGGGTGCGCGCGGGGCTCGACGGCCTGGGCGCCATCCATTGCGGGGGGCCGCTGTGGATCGTGCCCTCCTGGGAAAGCCCGCCCGACGTCGAGGATGGCGTGTTCGTGCATCTCGACCCGGGCCTGGCCTTTGGCACCGGCAATCACCCGACCACCGCGATGTGCCTGAAATCGCTGGCGGCGAACCCGCCACGCGATCAGGAGGTGCTCGACTACGGCTGCGGCTCGGGCATCCTCGCGATCGCTGCGTTGAAGCTGGGGGCACGGCATGCGGTGGGCACCGACATCGACCGCCAGGCCGTGCAGGCCACCTACAGCAATGCGGCGGCAAACGACATCTCCGAGGACCAGATCGAGGCCGGACTGACCGATCACCCGGTACCCGATGCCGGCTTTGACCTCGTGATCGCCAACATCCTGGCCAAGCCTCTGATCGATCTCGCCCCGGAACTGGCCTGCGCGGCCCGCCCGGGGGCGCGCCTGCTGCTGGCCGGCCTGCTGGAGCGCCAGGCCGACGAGGTCATGGCGGCCTACGCGGACGCCTTCGACATCGGGATCGAGGACACCCGCGAGGGCTGGGCCCTGCTCAGCGGGCGCCGGCGCTAGCGCATGAGCGCGCGCCCGGTCCGCGAGCATGTGCAAGGGTCCGTATTTCCCTGGTACGGCTGACCGGAGCCCCGCACGATGCTCGCCCGCTGTCCCCATTGTGGCGTTGCCCACACCCTGACCCGCGGCGAAGAGCTACGACTGGACCGGGCACATTGTGATGCCTGCGGTGCGGACTTTGCGCTGTTCGTGGCACTCGAGATCGGCGGCGCCGGCGAACGGGCAACCGGCCCCGGCATCTCGGCGGTACGCCACACTGCCTCCCTGGAGATCGAGCGCAGCCCCCGGCGCCAGGCACTGGAACTCGATATCGATACCCGCCCCGGGCAGACCACGGCATTTCCGGGACGACGCCCGGGGCGGACCTTCGCCGCCTTTCTGGCCCTTCTGCTGCTCGCCCTCCTCGCCCTGCAGCTCCTGCTGGCGCCGCCGGTACCCCCGGGGACCTGGAGCGCACTGGACGCCGCTCGCGCGAGCCTCTGCGCCGCGCCCCGGGTCGAGGATCTCTGCCCGCGATGGGAACCTGAGCGCGAACCGGAACGCATCCGCGTCTCCTCCCCCGACCTGCACCTCGCCAACGCGGGAGACCTGTCCATGCGCTTTGAGCTGGAAAGCCCGCTGCAACAGGCATGGCCGGTAATAGACGTTTGGCTGTCGGACCGACTGGGGACACCCCGCGGCCACTGGCGACTCCATCCGGCGGACGGCCATGCCAACCTTCAGGCACCGATGGCGGCAGGTCACCGCTATGCGATCGAGATCGAATTACCCGATACCGGGCCGCACATCACCGGGGCTCACATCACGCTGCACTGACCCCGCCCCACTCAACGCTGCTAGACTCTCGGGTTTTACCCTGCTGGTTCGAAATCCCGCATGCAGCTCGGCCCCCACCATCTCCCCGACCCGCCCGTGTTCCTGGCCCCGATGGCCGGGGTCAGTGACCGGCCGTTGCGCCTGATCGCGCGGCGCCTGGGGGCCAGCGCGGCCGTCTCGGAGATGGTCACCTCGGACACGCGCCTGTGGGGCAGCGACAAGAGCCGGCACCGGCTGGACCACCGCCAGGAACCCCGCCCGCGCATCGTGCAACTGCTGGGAAACGAACCCGAACCGCTGGCCGAGGCCGCGCGCGAAAACGTACGCCGCGGGGCGGACGTGATCGACCTGAACCTCGGCTGCCCCGCCAAGAAGGTCTGCAGCAAGGCCGCAGGCTCGGCCCTGCTGGGGGAGCCGGAGCGGGTACGCGAGCTGCTGACCGCACTGGTGGAAAGCGTCGAGGTCCCGGTCACGCTGAAGATGCGCCTGGGGCTGGATCGCGAGCGGATCAACGCCGAGACCATCGCGGGCATCGCGCAGGATTGCGGGATCGCAATGCTGACGGTGCACGGGCGCACCCGCGCCGACGCCTACCGTGGCACGGCCGACTACGAGGCCATCGCGCGCGTCGTACGGGCCGTCTCCATCCCGGTGCTGGCCAACGGCGATGTGGTCGACATCGGCAGTGCGCGCCGGGCGCTCGCGATCAGCGGCGCGACCGGACTGATGGTCGGGCGCGGGGCACAGGGGCGCCCCTGGCTCCCCGGCCAGATCCGTGCCGCCCTGGCCGGCGAGCCAGTGCCGGCCGACCCTGCATGGGATGCGCGTCTTGCGCTGATCGAGGAGCATTTGCGGGCATTGCATGCGCAATACGGCGAAATGCAGGGCGTACGTATCGCACGCAAGCACCTGGGCTGGTATCTTCAGCACATGGGTCTCGGGGAGGACCCAACCCGGGCGGCACGGGCTTCCCTTCTCGCCGCCACTACCGCTAGTGAACAGCTTGGGCGCCTGCGCGCCATTCTGTCAGGAATCACAAGCGAGGCTGCATGAGGATGGACGTACCCTCTTTCGAACAAGAACAAAGCGGGGAACCGGCATCATCGGGCAACCTCGCGTCGGGCTGCGTACTCGCCGAGTCGGTGCGCAATGCGCTGGACCAGTATTTCGAGACGCTGGACGGGCAGAGTAGTCACGACCTCTATGCGCTCGTAATGAACGAGGTCGAGCGCCCGCTACTGGCCTGCGTGCTGGAGCGCTGCAACGGCAACCAGAGCCGGGCGGCGGCGCTTCTGGGGCTCAACCGCGCCACGCTGCGCAAGAAGCTGCGTGCCCATGGCCTGATCAGCGAGAACGGCCACGGGAACGGGAACGGGAACGGCGCCCAGCGCTAACCCACCCCGCCGTACCCGGCACACGCCCGCCACCTGACGGGCGTGTGCGCAATCATCGACCGATCTATCCCTGCCAGCCGAGGCGCTGCAGCGCCGTGCGGTGCAGTTCCGGCGTCGCCGCCGCCAGCACGTTGGTGGTCTGCAGATCCAGTTCGCCACCCGACAGGTTGGTGAAGGTCCCGCCCGCCTCGCGCACGATCACGGCCAGCGCCGCGATATCGAGGATATTCACATCCGACTCGATGATCAGGTCGATGCTGCCGCGTGCCAGCAGGTGGTAGTGGTAGAAGTCGCCATAGCCGCGCGTGCGATTGACCTCGGCCATGATCCCGCCCAGCGCCGTCCAGCCTGCGGCATTCTGCGCAAGGGTCTTCAGGTTCCCGGTGGACAGCGAGGCGCGGCCCAGCTCGGTGGTCGGGGCGACGGCGATCTTTTCGCCGTTGAGGAAGGCGCCCTGGCCTTTTTCCGCCCAGGCGCGCTCGCCGAACTGCATGCCGTTGGACAGCCCGAGGATCAGCTCGCCCTTGTGCATCAGCGCGATCTGGGTGGAGAAGAACGGGTAGCGGCGTACGAAGCTCTTGGTGCCGTCGATCGGGTCGATCAGCCAGACATAATCGGAGTCCATGTCCGACTGGCCGGTTTCTTCGCCGTAGAAGCCGTGATCCGGGAAGCGCTCGCGGATCACCTGGCGGATCGCCTGTTCGCTTTCCACGTCGGCGCGCGTCACGGGCGTGTCGTCGGGCTTGGTCTCGACGTCGACGCCGGCGGCGTAGTAGTGACGGATGACCTTGTCCGCGGCATCGGCGGCGGCCTGGGCGGCCTCCATAAACGCGCTCTGCTGCATGCTGCTACCCCTTCAAAAAAAGGAGCCATCTTACCATGCCGCCCCCAGCGGCTCTGGCCAGTAAACGGTCGGCGGTTGTCCCGGCTCGGGCATGCCCCGATAATGCCGCCATCTTTTCGAGGAGTCCGACATGCCCAAGAACCTGCCCGACGTCAGCAATCTCGAACGCCTGGAACTGTTCGGCGAGGACTACAACCCGAGTGCGACCATCGAGAACGTGGACGGCCAGACCCTGTCGCTGCAGATCTACTACCAGCTGGCGCTGGACTACGGTGGCATCGGCCCGAAGGCCGCAAACTCCGGTTTGCTGATGTACGGCAGCCATGCCGACGATGCCCGCGCCCATCCGGGCAAGCACCCGAACATCGACCGCCTGTTCGAGATCCTCGACAAGGGCTACTATCTTTCGGTGAAGGCCGTACCCAAGCGCAAGAGCCGCGCCGGCTAGTTCTTCTGGAGGGCGCTACCCCGTTTCAGCGGGCAAAAAGGATCGCGCCTTCCGCGCATCACGGCAGGCGGTTGGTGTGGATCAGGCGCCAGCCGCGCGTCGGATGGCGGTGCAGCCGGGTCCGGCTCGCATACTCGCATTCCAGCTGGAACAGCCGCTCGTCCGGCACCCCCATCACCCAGCCGACCAGTGCGCGAATGACCCCGGCGTGCACGATCACCAGCACGCGTTCCGCCGACTGGCCCCCGACCGCGGTTTCGAAGGCCGTCTCCACCCTCCGGCGAAAGGCCCCCAGCGGCTCCGCCCCGGCCGGCCGCGAATGCACCGGATCGGCATAGAACGCCCGGTATTCCTCCGGCCGTTCGCGCTGCAGATCGACCCGTGTGCGGCCCTCCCAGTCGCCAAAGCCGACCTCGCGCAGGTCCGGCTCTAGATGCAGGGACAGCTCACGCTCGTCCACCAGGCGTTCGGCAAACGCCCGGCAGCGGCGCATCGGCGAGCTGACGACCGCCTGCCAGCCGTCGTCGTCGCGCACCGCGTGTTCCATCTGCGTCCACCCCTGCGCGCTGAGCGGATCGTCGCAGCCATGGCCACGATAGCGCTGCCCGCCCTCCGGCTCGCCGTGTCGCAACAGATCCACAATCATGCCGTGTCCTCGCTCAGGCAGCTCTCCAGGTGCGCCCAGTCGAAATGCGGTCCCGGGTCGGTCTTGCGCCCGGGGGCGATGTCGCAGTGTCCCACCAGCGCATCCGGAGCAATCGCCGGAAAGCGTTCGCGCAGCCAGCCGATCAGACGGGCCAGCTCGGCGTACTGCACCGGCGTGAACGGGTCGTCGTCGGTGCCCTCGAGTTCGATGCCGATGGAAAAATCGTTGCAGCGCTCGCGACCACGCCATTGCGATACGCCCGCATGCCAGGCACGCCGGGAGAACGGCACGAACTGGGTCGCCATCCCCTCCCGGTCAATCAGTACATGCGCGGACACGCGCAGATCGGCGATCTGCGCAAAGTACGGGTGGGCATCCGGATCGAGCCGATTCTGGAACAGCTCGGCTACGTGCGGACCGCCGAACTCGCCCGGCGGCAGGCTGATCGCATGCACGACGATCAACTCGGGTTCTATCCGCGCGGGGCGCGCGTCCTGGTTCGGGCTCTCGAGCACGCGAGCCGGCGGCCACCAGTCGCGATCAACGGTCACGGCTTCGGTCACGGGGCCTCCTCGGGTGGACGCTGCAGACAGGCCGCGAGGGCCTCGCGCAGTAACGGCAGGCGTGGCGGGGCCTCGAGACGGCCGTGGTAGGCACCGGCATTGAAGACGAACAGGGCCGGGAGGTGGAAGACCTCGAACTCGCGCACCAGTGCGGTATCCGTCTCCGCATCGACGACGAACAGGGCGGGCGCTTCAGACTCGGCCTGCCACTGCTCCAGCACCCGGCCCATGACCTTGCAGGCCCCGCAGCCCCGGCGAGTGAACAGGATCACCGCCGGGCCCGGGACCTCCAGGAGGTGTTGGTGGAGGTCGAACTGCGTCAGGCGGGGCAGGCCCGCCTGACGCGGGGACGGGTCAGTTGGAGTTGTCTTCGGCCTGTCGCTCAATGGATTCACCGGCATCCTGCACGTCTTCGCCAAACCCCTCCATAGTGGCGCAACCAGCGATGCCAAGCGACCCCAGGGCCACCAGCAGTATCAGCAGGGCGGCGGGAATGCGTTGGGTGAAATGCATGTGTGCTCCTTGTCTCTTTCGTGATTCGGTCCGTGATACTGACCGCCAAAGGGCACTCCCGGGGCGGTCACACTTTATGAGGCGCACGCACTGGGGTAGTTTACGCGCCGCCCTCTTTTCGTGAAGGAAGTCGCAACCCCGTGTCCGAGCCAGGGAAATACTGATCAATGTACACACTCGCGTTGGTATCCCAGGTTTTCCGAGACCAGGCGCCTCTGGCAGCGGGTCGTGGTTCTACCCGCCCGTGGTTGATGGATGCGGGGCGCAACGCAAGATCGAGGAACCTGGGATACCAACCCCACAACTTAATGAACGAAGGGGCTCGGCCGCCTGTTGCTGCCAAAAACGGGCGCGGGAACGGCGTTGCGGCTCCCTTGTGCAGAATGACTGCACGGCGGCCACCGCGCCGGGTTCCCACACAAAAGCGACTCGAGCGCGAGGGTGTCCATTGATCAGTGCTTCCCTGAATCCGCAACAGCAGGCGGCCGTGACCACCACGGACCGCCCCCTGCTGGTGCTGGCCGGAGCGGGCTCGGGCAAGACCCGCGTGATCACGGAGAAGATCGCGTACCTGATCGAGCAGCGCGGGCTCGAGGCCCGCCGGATTGTCGCGATCACCTTCACCAACAAAGCCGCGCGCGAGATGCGCGAACGCGTCCAGGGGCGCCTGTCGAAGGAACAGGCACGCGGGCTCGGCGTCTCCACCTTCCACACCTTCGGGCTGAACTTCCTGCGCCGCGAACTGGCCGCGTCCGGACTGCGTGCGGGCTTCTCCATCCTCGACCCGGGCGACTGCCGCTCGCTGCTGCGCGAGATCACCTACCGCGACGATACCGGCTCCGAGGTCGATGCCCTGATCGGCCATATCAGCCGCTGGAAGAACGACCTGATGACGCCGGAAGAGGCGCTGCACGAGGCCAGCCAGATGAGCGACGCCCCGGAGGCGATCGCCGCGGCCAACCTCTACCCGCGCTACGAGGATGCCCTGCGCGCCTACAACGCGGTGGACTTCGACGACCTGATCAAGCGTCCGGTGGACTGCCTGCGCGTGGATGCCGATCTGCGCAACCGCTGGCAGGACCGCATCCGCCACCTGCTAGTGGACGAATACCAGGACACCAACGCCGCGCAGTACCATCTGGTGCGCCTGCTGGTGGGCGTCAGTGACGGCCTGACCGTGGTCGGCGACGACGACCAGTCGATCTACGCCTGGCGCGGCGCCCGCCCGGAGAACCTCGCGCGCCTGCAGCAGGACTTCCCGCGTCTGGAGGTGATCAAGCTGGAGCAGAACTACCGCTCCACCAACCGCATCCTGCATACCGCGAACGCGCTGATCGCCAACAACCCGCACGTGTTCGAGAAACGCCTGTGGAGTGCACTCGGCGAGGGCGAGAAGATCGAGGTCATCGGCTGCTCCGACGCCGACACCGAGGCCGCGCGCGTGGTCTCCGAGCTGATGCGCCGGCGCTTTCGCCTGAATGCGGGCTGGGGCGACTTCGCGATCCTCTACCGCAGCAACCACCAGTCCCGGCTGTTCGAGAAGCTCCTGCGCGAGCAGGGCATCCCCTACCGCCTGAGCGGCGGGCAATCGTTCTTCGAGAAGGCCGAGATCAAGGACCTGGTCGCCTACCTGCGCCTGCTCGCCAACCCCGACGACAACACCGCCTTCCTGCGCGTGGTCAACGTGCCGCGCCGCGAGATCGGCCCGGCGACGCTGGAGAAACTGGGCCACTACGCCAACCAGCGCGGCGCCTCGCTGCTGCAGGCCGCGCGCGGGGCCGGCCTGTCGGAGTACATGGACGCCCGTGCGCAGGCACGCCTGGAACGCTTCACCGACTGGGTCGACGGCTTCCAGCGTCGCGGCGAGAACGAGGCCCCGGACGCGCTGCTGCGCGCCCTGGTCGAGGACATCGACTACGAATCCTGGCTGCTGGAGAACAGCTCCAACCCGCGTGCCGCGACTCGGCGCATGGAGAACGTGCGCGAATTCATCGACTGGATCGGGCGCATGGGGGGCGGCAGCACCACCGCCGAATACGGCGATGACGAGGCGGACGACGAGCAGGCCATGGACCTGGCCGACATCGTCAACCGCATCAGCCTGATGGACATCCTCGACCGCAACCGGGAGTCCCAGGACGGCGACGAATCCGTACAACTGCTGACCCTGCACACGGCCAAGGGCCTGGAGTTCCCGCATGTCTGCCTGGTGGGTTTCGAGGAAGAACTGCTGCCGCACCGGGTCAGCGTGGAGGACGATTCCATCGAGGAGGAGCGGCGGCTCGCCTATGTCGGGCTGACCCGTGCCCAGCAGTCCCTGCTGATCACCTACGCCCAGAACCGGACCCGCTACGGCGAGACCATCGAATGCGAACCCTCGCGCTTTCTGGACGAGTTACCCAAAGAACACCTCGAATGGCCGGACGCCAGGCCGCCGGATCCCGAGACCCAGAAGCTCACCGCCCAGGCCCACCTGGCCGGCCTGAAGGCCATGCTCGGCAAATAGTCCATCGGTGGGCGCGGGAAGAATCGCCCACTCCTGGGGCGCCCGGCCCATTCCGGACGCCCCAGCCCGCTCCCCCCTTCGTCTTCTCGACATTTCGCCGCGCGCGCGCAGCGCCTCAGGCGGCCTAAAAGTATGAAAATTGTCACACCCTGCTTCTGATTCTTATATCAAAGCCCCCAGCTCAAATGAACCTGCAAATGCGATCCATACGGGTTCAATGAGACAAGCCCCTGTCCGGCATCCGGCACCGCCGGTATCAGTGATGCAGCTTCAGGCCGACCCTGGTGATGCGGGCGCCGTCCATCTCGCGGATAACCAGGCGCATCGGGCCGAGATCGACGGCATCCCCAACAACCGGTTCAGCCTGGAGTTCACGGCGCAGGTAGGCCTCCAGGGTGTCGCCCTGGTGCTCGGGCGGGACCGGGGCGCCGTAGGCCATGCCGACCGCGCCGAGCTGGGCGTCGCCATTGAGGGCGAACTCCCCGAAAACGCTGCGCTCGGTCAGGCGCTCCGGCACCTCGTCCTGTGGGACAAACAGGCGGTCGAGGTCATGCAGGTCCGCCGGGGCCACCATGATGTAGAGGTGGTCGCCGGCGTGCAGATCCAGCAACTCCAGGGTGTCCAGCAGCTTGCCTTTGCGCAGATGGGCCACGACCCGCGCGCTGCCCGGAAGACGAAAATTGGACCATGCCTCGCGCACAACCGGCGTAGTTTCGGCCAGGCGGTAGCCGACCAGTTCCATCTCCTGTTGCCCGGGAATGTCCAGCTCGGTGCGCTGTACGCGCGCGGTGGTCGGTGGCAGCTCCAGCCCCAGCCAGCGTGCGGAGGGGGCAACCGTCCAGCCCTGCACCAGTAGCGAGATCAGCACCACGAAGAACACGACGTGGAAGAAGTAACCGGCCAGTTCCAGCCCGGCGAGCAGCGGGAACAGCGCCAGGATGATCGGTACCGCACCGCGCAGGCCGACCCAGGCGATAAAGACCTGCTCGCGCCAGGGGAAGCGGAACGGGAACAGGCACAGCCATACGGCCAGGGGCCGGGCGATCAGGATCAGGACCGCGGCGACCAGCCCCGCGTCCAGGGCGACCGGGGGCAACCCCGAGGGGGTCACCAGCATGCCGAGCATCAGGAACATGCCGATCTGCGCCAGCGAGGCGATCCCGTCGTGGAAGCGCTTGATGTTCTGCGAGGCCTCCAGCGGCCGATTGCCGATCAGCAGTCCCGCCAGGTAGACGGCCAGAAACCCCGAACCGCCCACCAGCCCGGTCAGACCGAAGATCGCCAGCGCCCCGGCCATCGCAAACAGCGGGTACAACCCACCCGCCATCGGCACCCGGTTGATCAGCGCCAGCAAGGCGACCCCCCCCGCCACACCGAACAGGGCCCCCAGCCCCATCTGCTGGACAAACTCGATGGCAACAACCACACCGAACTGCTGATCGGGCATCAGCAGCAGCTCGATCAGCACGATGGTCAGGAAGATGGCCATCGGGTCGTTGGAGCCGGATTCGATCTCGAGCGTGGCGCCGACACGGCTTTTCAGCTCGAGCCCGCGCGAGCGCAACAGCGAGAACACGGCCGCCGCGTCGGTGGACCCCACAATCGCCCCCAGCAGCAGCCCCTCCAGCCAGGACAAGCCCAGCCACCAGACCGCAAACACCCCGGTCAGCCCCGAAGTGACGAGCACCCCGAGCGTGGCCAGCCCCAGGGCCGGCTTCAGCCCGATGCGGAAATTGCGGGCGGGTGTGCGCATCCCGCCGTCAAACAGGATAATCGCGAGCGCCGCCGACCCGACCAGGTAGGCCAGGGTGATATTCTCCACCTCGAGACCGCCCGGGCCCTCCGGCCCGAGCAGCATACCGATCACCAGGAACACCAGCAGCAGGGGCACGCCCAGCCGCGAGGTGATCACGCTCGAAAGGATGCTGCCCAGCAGCACAATGGCCGCCAGGAAGATGATCTGGTTGGAGAGGTCCATGCGTCGATCATACCGGAAGCCCCCGACAACCCGCCCGGCCGGCACGGTACCCGTCCTGGCCTGCGGGCTGGTGGTCGCGCTGGGTCTCGCGGCGGCGCCGGCCGCCGCCGAGCGCGGCGTGGACGCTCTGCACTTCGAGTTCGAGAACGATTTGTTCGCCGGCGAGGACCGCTACTACACCAATGGGTTTCGCATCGGCTGGACACGCAGCGAGGAGCGCGTGCCCCCCTGGCTGCAGCGCGTCGCGGACGCCCTGCCCTATTTCGTGGATCGCGAGGAACGCGGGCGCCTGAAGTCGGCCATCCATTTGGGCCAGAACATGTACACCCCGGAGGACATCGAGCGCTCGCCCGCGGACCCGGACGACCGCCCCTACGCCGGGTGGCTCTATCTGAACTTCAGCCTGGCCGAGGATCACGGCGACCGCCTGGATCGGTTGCAGGTCACCGTGGGCACCGTCGGGCCCGCGTCGCTGGCCGACCGCACTCAGGAGAAGGCCCACAGCTGGTCCAGCGCGCCGCAACCACAGGGCTGGGACGACCAGATCGGAAACGAACCCACGCTGATGGTGGGCTACGAGCGCCAGCTGCGCGGGCGCTCGCATCGCGCCGAGGGCGGCTGGAGCTGGGATGTCACTCCGCACTGGGGCGCGACCGTGGGCAGCCCGTTCACCTTTGCCAACGCTGGTGCGATCGTGCGCGCCGGGCGCAACCTGCCGCGCGACTACGGCCCGCCCCGGATCAACCCCGCGCTATCGGGTTCGCACACCTTCGAGACGGCCGGCCCCGCGGGCGGCTATCTGTTCGCCGGGGTGGATACCCGGCTGATGGCCTACGACCTGTTCCTGGACGGCCCGCTGTTTCGCGACGGGCCCTCGGTGGACAAGCACCCGGCAGTGGGGGAGTTGACCGCCGGGTTCGTGTTCCATCTGGGCGGGGTGCGCCTGGGCTACACCCACGTCTGGCGTTCCCGCGAGTTCAGCGGCCAGGCCAAGGGTGCGGCGGAATTCGGCTCACTGCACGCGACCTGGCAGTTTTAGCGCTTGTCAGAACACCGCCGCCTCGACATCGGGGTAGGTGGTGGCCACCGAGCGGTCGATCTTGTCCTCGAACCCCGGGTAGTCATCAATGATGTGCGCCATGCGTTCGCGGACGAGCGGAACCGTCTCGAAGTCGGCCAGCCCCTGCTCCACGCCCTCCTCGATTGCATCCCAAAGGGTAACCAGGTAGCGCTGCAGACGCGGCAGGGTCTCCGATCCCTCGAGCCGTCCATGGCCGGGGACGACCACATCGGGCTCCAGCGCGATCAGCTCGTCCAGCAGCTCGATCCACTGCGCAACGTCACCATCCCAGACCGAGGGTGCGCGATCGCTGTACACCACATCCCCGGCCAGCAGGATCTTCGTCTGCGGCAGCCAAACGATCAGGTCACCCGGCGAATGGGCACCGCCGGAGGGCAGGATCACCACCTCCTTTCCGCCCAGGTCGCGCGTGATGCGCTCGTCCACGGGCGTATTCGGCAGCAGTGGTGTGGTATCGCCGGTCGCCCCTTCGGTCATCTCGCGAAAGTTCTCGACCCAGGTCTCGGCCTCCGCCTCCATGCGCTCGATGGCCTCGGGGCCGGCCATGATCTCCGGATCGTCTTCGGCGAAGGCATGATTGCCCAGCCAGTGATCCCCATGACTGTGGCTGTTCACGATCCAGCGCACCGGCTGATCGGTCACCTCGCGAATCGCCTCGCGCAGGGCCACACCCATGGTCTCGGACGAGCCCGTGTCGAACACGAGTACACCGTCGTCGGTCACCACGAACGCCATGTTCGCGTTCCAGCCGAGGTTCTCGCGGCTGGGGAAATCCCGCGCCGGCGTCATGACCGCATAGACGCCCGGAGCCACGGCCTCGGGCTGCATCTCGTAATCTTCGGGCACCGCCGGCTCGCCGGCCGACAATGAAGCGGTCAAGGCCGGCGCCATGGCCAAACCTGCCAGTACAACGCATAAGGGTTTCCATCCCAGCATCGCGGTCACTTCCCAATGGTCTTGTACACTCAAAAGTAGACCCGCCAGCGTTCCGAAAGTGCACGGCATCGCGCGTGGCCTCGAAACTGGTAGGATCGGGACTTCCCTGGGATGGAGACGGCTGGTGCGCAAGATTTCCCGGACCTTCCTGACCGGCCTGGCGGCAATCCTGCCGCTGGTCATCACCCTGGCCCTGCTCTGGTGGCTGGGCAGCACGGCCGAAAAGGTCCTCGGTGGTCTGCTGGGTGCGATCCTGCCCGATGCCCTGTACTTCCCGGGCCTCGGCATCCTGGCCGGCCTCGCTCTGGTGTTCGCGCTGGGCGTGCTGCTCCAGGCCTATGTGGTGCGTGGGCTGTTCGACTGGATGGAATCGCTGATGCAGCGCATTCCGGTCATCAAGACCATCCACGGGACCGTGCGCGACGTCACCAACCTGCTCTCCGGCGACATCCACAAGCGTTTCGGGCAGGCCGTGCTGGTGACCTTTCCCGGCAGCGACTTCAAGCTGGTCGGCTTTGTCACCCGCGAGGATTTCGATGGCCTGCCGGACAACCTGGGCGGCCCGGAGACCATCGCGGTGTACATGCCCATGAGCTACCAGATCGGCGGCTACACCCTGATGCTCCCGCGCGAACGCATCGAGCCGCTGGACCTGTCGCTGGAGGACGCCATGCGCTATGCCCTGACCGCCGGCGTCTCCGCGCGCCAGGAAAGGGGCAACGTTGACTAGGAGCCGGTCGAATTTGGGCGATCGTCGCGAGCATGGTGGGAGAGTGAGGCCACTTTTTCGGTCTCTCGAGGCGCATAGTGGGAACGATGTAACGATAGAGAGCGAAAAAAGGGGCCGCTCTCCCGCACGCGCCGCCGATCAGCCCCAAGTCCGACAGGCTCCTGGAGTTTCCCCGGGGCTAAACGGGTAGAATTCGCCGCATGACGGAACACGATTCCAAGCCACGGATACTGGTCGGCGTCAGTGGCGGCATCGCTGCCTACAAGGCCTGCGAGCTGGTGCGCGAGCTGAAGCGCGCCGGCTGCCAGGTGCGCGTCGTAATGACTGCGGGCGCACAGGCCTTCGTGACCCCACTGACCTTCCAGGCCCTGTCCGGCGCGCCGGTGCGCACCGAGCTGCTGGATGCCGAGGCGGAATCCGGCATGGATCACATCGCCCTGGCACGCTGGGCGGATCGCATCGTGGTCGCCCCGGCCAGCGCCAGCCTGATCGCCCGCTACGCCCAGGGCCTGGCCGACGATCTGCTGAGTACGCTGCTGCTGGCCACCACCGCGCCGGTCGCCCTGGCACCGGCGATGAATCATCGGATGTGGGCCCACCCGGCCACGCAGGCCAACGTCGCGACCCTGGTCGAGCGCGGCGTAACCCTGATCGGGCCGGACAGCGGCGACCAGGCCTGTGGCGAACAGGGCGAGGGCCGCTTGCGCGAGCCGGCCGTCATCGCGCGTGAACTGCTGCAACCGGCACACGCGCCGCTGGCCGGACGCCATGTGCTGATCACGGCGGGCCCGACCTTCGAGCCGATCGATCCCGTACGTTTTATCGGCAACCGCAGTTCGGGACGCATGGGCTTTGCCCTGGCCTCGGCCGCACGCGACGCCGGTGCAGACGTGACGCTGATCCACGGACCGACTGCCGAGTCCGTACCCGCGGGTGTCGAGGGAATTGCCACCGAGACCGCCGCCGCCATGCACGCGGCGGTGATGGAACGCCTGCCGGAAACCGATATCCTGATCGCGGCCGCGGCCGTGGCCGACTATCGCCCGTCCGCACCGCAGGACCACAAGGTCAAGAAATCCGACCCGATGATGCACCTGGCACTGGAGCGCACCCGGGACATCCTGGCCGAGGCCGCCAGCCACGCGGCCACCCTCCCCCGACGCCCATTCCTGGTCGGCTTCGCGGCCGAAACCGAGCATCTGCGCGAACACGCGGAGGCCAAACGTCGCGCCAAGGGACTCGACCTGATCGCCGCCAACCGGGTCGGCGAGGGCCGCGCCTTCGGCACCCCCGACAACGAACTGCTGTGCCTCTGGGAAGGTGGCGAACGCCGACTCCCCAACCAGCCGAAGACCCAGCTGGCCCGGGCATTGATCGACCTGATCGTCGAGCGCCTGGCCGAATGCGAAACGGATCAAGGAACCCCGCATGCCCGCCCCCGAGATTGACCTGAAGATCCTGGACCCGCGCATGGGCGCGGACTTCCCGCTGCCCGCACCGGCCACCGACGGCTCGGCCGGCGTCGATCTGCGCGCGATGATCGAGGCCCCGCTGACGCTGGAGCCGGGCGCCGCCGAACTGATCCCGACCGGGCTCTCGATTCATATCGAGGACCCGGGCTACGCCGGGATGATCCTGCCCCGCTCCGGGCTGGGCCACAAGCACGGTCTGGTGCTGGGCAACCTGGTCGGCCTGATCGACGCCGACTACCAGGGACCGCTGATGGTCTCCTGCTGGAACCGGGGCACCAGGGCGTACACCTTGGAAGTGGGCGAGCGCCTGGCGCAACTGGTGATCGTGCCGGTGGTACAGCCGCGCTTTCGCGTGGTCGAGGACTTCGAGGAGAGCGCCCGTGGCGTCGGCGGCTTCGGCTCCTCCGGCCGCGGATGACCGCGACCCGATGATCCCTCAGCCCGAGGGGTAGGACACGCCCAGCCCACCCAGGCCGCAGTAGCCGTTGGGCACCTTGGCCAGGTACTGCTGGTGGTAGTCCTCGGCGAAGTACCAGGCATCCAGCGGCTGGATCTCCGTAGTGATGGGGCCACGCCCTGCCGCGTCCAGCGCGGCCTGATAGCGCTCGCGGCTGACCTCGGCGGCCGCCTGCTGCTCGGCCGAGTCCACGTAGATCGCGGAGCGGTACTGCGTACCTACGTCGTTGCCCTGGCGCATCCCCTGCGTCGGGTCGTGGCTCTCCCAGAACACGCGCAGCAGCCGATCCAGCGAGACCCGCACCGGATCGAACACCACCCGCACCAGTTCGGTGTGCCCCGTCTGACCCGAACAGACTTCGCGGTAGGTCGGGTTCGGCGTGTAGCCGCCACCATAGCCCACGCTGGTCGAGTACACGCCGTCGGTCTGCCAGAACAGGCGCTCCGCACCCCAGAAACAGCCCATGCCCACATGCAGCACCTGCAGGCCATCCGGGTACGGGGGCGCAAGCGGCGTACCCAGCACCATGTGACGGGGCGGGACCGGCAGGGGGTCATCGCGCCCTGGCAAGGCCTCCTCGGGCGCGGGCAGGCGCGGCTCGGACATTGCAAACATTACGCGTTCCTTCAGTCGGTCGGGGTGAGCCGGATCAGCTCGCCCGGGTTGTGATCGGTGAGCACCCAGATCGCACCGTCGTGCACGCGCACATCGCGGATGCGGCGACCGAGATCGGGTAGCAGATCCACCTCTTCCACCAGCTCGCGATCTTCGAAGGTCAGCTTGCGCAGAGTCTGGCCTCGCAGACCGCCCACCAGCAGATCGCCATCCCAATCGGCAAAGGCCGGATCGCGCAGGATCGCCATGCCGGATGGAGCAATGGCTGGCGTCCAGTGATGCAGCGGCGACTCCATCCCCTCCTTCTCGGTAAGACCCTCGCCGACCAGCCCGCCAGAATATTCGCGGCCCTGACTGATCACCGGCCAGCCGTAGTTCAGGCCGCGTTCGATGATGTTGACCTCGTCACCGCCACGCGGGCCGTGCTCGTTCTGCCAGAACGTACCGGTCTCGGGATCGATCACCATCCCCTGCGAGTTCCGGAGTCCCCAGGCCCACAGTTCCGGCCGGGCCTCATCGTCGTCCGCCAGCGGGTTGTCGTCCGGGACCGAGCCGTCATCGTGCAACCGAACGATACTGCCGATGTGGGTAGACGTGTCCTGCGAATGATCGCGATCCCCGCGATCGCCGATACTGATATACACGTAATGGTCCGCGTCAAACACGATGCGCGAGCCAAAGTGACGCCCGCCACGCACGGCCGGCTCGGCGGAGAACAGGATCTCGACATCGTCGAGCGTGCCGTCGGCAAACTGACCTCGGGCGAGCCGTGTGGTCTGGCCACCATCGGCCTGGGCGGAGTAGGTGAAGTACAGCCAGCCGTTGTCTTCGAACTCGGGGTGCAGAGCGAGATCCAGTAGCCCGCCCTGGTTCTGCGCAACCAGATCGTCCGGCAGGCCGGACACCAGATCGCCACGCCCCTCGAAGTTCGACACATCCGGGAAGTGGCGCAACTGCCCCGGGCGTTCACTGATCAGGGCACCGCCATCCGGCAGGAAGGCGATCGCCCAGGGGTGGTTCAGTCCCTGCTGCACCACCTCGCCCCGCAACTCGCCATCCGCGGCGGAGAACTCCTCGGCCGCGATCCCGGCCGAGCCCCCGCAGGCCACCAGCAGGCCGCCAAACAGGGGCGCCGCCAGCAGGCGACCCGGGGTCCATGCATGCGCTGTCATGTTGCGCTCCTCCGCTGAAACCTGGTTATTGGTGGTCGCGGGGCCTGTCGAGGTTCCCCGGCTGGCAGGAGGGGCACCAGTAGGTGGCGCGCAGGTGCTCGCCCAGTAACGCCCGTTCCACTGGCGTCCCGCACGTCCGGCAGGCCTGGCCCCCACGCCCGTACACATGCAGGTACTCGTCCGTCTCGGCCCGCGCGCGCGTAATGCGCGGCCCTGGCTTCAGGTTGCGTCGCAACAGACGTGCGGAATCGCAGTAGATATCCAGCAAGTCGCGATCCGTGATCGCGCCGACCGGCGTCAGCGGGTACCGGCCTTGCAGGAACAGCACCTCCGACTTGTAGATGTTGCCAATGCCCGCCGCCAGCGACTGATCGAGCAGTACATCCAGGATCGGCCGCGCGGGATCACAGTTCGTGCGGATGCGTTGGACGACCTCATCCAGCTCCACAGTCGCATCCAGAAGATCCGGCCCTACCCGCGCGTCCAGTCGCTCCGGATCGGCTCGCCCCTCCGACAATAACTGCCAGGCGAGTTCGCGCGGATGGAAACAGACCAGCACTCGATCCGCCAGCCGCAGCACGGCCCAGGCCTGATGCTGCGGCTTGTGCCAGACGGCCCCGGGCGCGTACTGGTGCCAGGTCCCGTACATCCCCAAATGCGTGCGGAGGCGCCAGGCCCGGCCCGCGGCATCCTCCAGCGCGATCAGCAGATGCTTGCCACGAGCGCTCACCCTACGCACGGTCATCGCCCCATGCTCCACCAGTACCGCACCGCGCCGCGCGCGCGTCGCCACCGACTCCAGGGGGGCACCAGCCAACGCCGGACCAAGCACCCGGGCCAGCTTGTGGATGGTATCGCCCTCGGGCATCGCGGGAAGCGGAGATCAGCGCTTGCGGCTGGGGTAGAGCGGGGGTTCGCCCTCGGGGCGGGTGCGGAACAGGCGCATGGACCACAGGTACTGGGCCGGGGCCTGTTCGATGCCGCGCTCGATGGCCGTGTTCATGGCGCGTGCGTCCGCCGACTCGTCGTCGCTGGGGAAGTCGTCCAGCGGAGGCCACAGGCGCATCACGTACTGGTCGCGGGCGCTGTCGTACCAGGCGAAGCTGGGCAGCACGGCCGCCTTCGACATGCGCGCCAGACGGCCCAGCGCGGTGAGCGTCGCCTTGGGGACACCGAAGAAGTCGACGAACACCGCCCCCTCGGCCCCCAGATCCTCGTCCGGCAGGTAGTAGAAGAAACGGCCGCGGCGGAGCTGGCGAATGGCCGGGCGCAGGCCCTGCTCGCGGGCGAAGATATCACCCGAGTAGCGTGTACGGCTGCGATGGTTGATCCACTCCAGCACGGGATTCTTCATCGGCTTGGCGAACGAGACGCCGTCGTACATCTGGCTCATGCGCACGCCGCCGTAGTCCAGCGCCAGCGAGTGCGGGGCGAGGACGATCACCGGCGTACCGGCCGCCTGCAGGCGCTCGTAGTGCTCCAGCCCCTCGATGCGGATGCGCGCGGCGTGCTGGCCGGGCTTGCCGAACCAGAGCAGGCCGTAGTCCAGCACCGTCTGCGCCTGGTAGCGGTAGTAGGCCTCCATGCGCTTCTCGCGCTCGGCCGGGGTCATCTCGGGGAAACACAGTTCGAGGTTGCGCTCCACCACCGCGCGGCTGCGCCCGGCGCCCCTGCGGATCAGCCGCCCGAGCCCCCGGGCCAGCGCATGCACGGCCGGGCGCGGCATCTCCTGCAGCACCCAGGCCACGCCCAGCAGCAGCCAGCTGCCCCAGTAGCGCGGGGCGAAATGACGGGCGGTCAGCGGGGCCCGATAGGCACCTGCCTCATGGCGCGAGCGGGTCTCCCCGGCCTGTTCGCTCATGCACCCTCGCCCGCATCGAGCTGCTTGCGTGCGCGCTTCGCATAGACCTCCATCTCCTTCGCCGCCTGCAGGTCGCCCTTGTCGGTGGCGATGGCAATGCCGCGTTCGCAGGTGGACAGCGCGGCCTGCGGCCGCTCCAGGTCTACGAGGGTCTTGGCCAGCAGCTTCCAGGCGGCGGAATAGCCGCCATCCAGTTCCAGCGCGCGTTCCAGGTGCGGGATCGCGGCCTCTTTCTGGCCGTCGGTCGCCAGGGCGTTGCCCAGCGAAAAGCGCAGCATCGCGGAGTCCTGTCCGCCATCCAGCATGTTCTGGAAGCGTTCGATCATGTCACTCATGGGGCACCTCCATCGCCACGTGCCATTCAGTGACTGCAGGCTAACGCCGCCAGAAGGCCGGCGACAGAAGCACCAGCACGGTAAAGATTTCCAGACGCCCCATCAGCATCGCCAGCACCAGCACCCACTTGCTGAAGTCGTTGATCGACTGAAAGTTGGGCCCGACCTCGCCCAGCCCCGGGCCCAGATTGTTCAACGTCGCCGCGACCGCGGAAAACGAGGTCACCTGATCGAGCCCGGAGGCCATCAGCGCCAGCATCATCACCACGAACACCATCACGTAGGCGGCGAGAAAGCCCCAGACCGCCTGAACCACCCGGTCCGGCGCCTCTTTACCGTTCACCTTGACCGCAATGCGCGCATGCGGATGAATCAGGCGCTTGATCTCGCGCAGCCCCTGCTTGACCAGCAGCAGTACGCGCACCACCTTCATCCCGCCACCGGTGGACCCGGTGCAGCCACCGATAAAGGACAGGAAAATCAGCAGGACCGGCAGGAACCCCGGCCACAGATAGAAGGCATCGGTGGCATAACCCGTGGTGGTCGCAATGGAAACGACATGGAACACCCCGCGGCGCAGGGCGTCACCCGCCTGGTCGGTGAAACCACTCCACAGCATGTAGCTGACCACAATTACGGCAGCGGAACCGAGCAGCAGCAGGTAGGTACGCAACTCCTCGTCCCGCTGATAGGGCTTCCAGGTTGCGCGATGAAGCACCAGAAAGTGCAGCGCGAAGTTCATCCCGCCAAGGATCATGAACGCGATCGCGACCGTCTCGATCGCCACCGAATTGAAGTGGCCAATACTGGCATCGTAGGTCGAGAAACCGCCGATGGCCACCGTGGTAAAGGAGTGAGCAACCGCATCGAAGGCCTCCATCCCGGCGGCCCAGTAGGCCAATGCACAGGCCACGGTCAGACCCAGATAGATGTACCAGAGATTGCGCGCGGTCTCCGCGATGCGCGGGGTCAGCTTGTTGTCACGGATCGGGCCCGGGGTTTCCGCCTTGAACAGCTGCATGCCGCCCACACCCAGCAGCGGCAGGATCGCGACCGCCAGCACGATGATGCCCATGCCGCCCAGCCATTGGAGCTGCTGGCGATACCAGAGAATCGCGCGCGGCAGATCATCCAGTCCGGTGAGCACCGTCGCGCCCGTCGTGGTGAGCCCGGACATGGATTCGAAGACGGCGTCGGTAAACGAGACTGGCAGGTTGGGGTCCAGCACCAGTGGCGCCGCCCCGGCAATCCCCAGCCCCAGCCAGAACAGCACGACAAGGATAAAGCCGTCGCGTACCTGCAGATCACAGCGCGCCTTGTACAGCGAGCCCCAGAGGATCCCGCCAATTAGCAACAGCAGCGCGAAGGCCTGGAGAAACACCCAGGCAGTGGCTTCGCCGTAGAGAAACCCGATCGCCGCGGGGGGCAGCATGGTCAGGCTGAACAGGGTCAGCAGAACCCCGAGCAAGCGGGCGGTGGATGCGAGATGCAGCATCGGCCAGGGAGCCCTAGAAGAACAGGGCGGAGGGCTGGAACAGGCGCTGCACCTGCTTGACCTTGCGCCGGTCGGTCAGGAACAGGATCACGTGATCACCCGCCTCGATCACCGTGTCGTGGTGCGGGATGATCACGTCCTCGCCGCGCACCACCGCGCCCACGCTTGTGCCCTCGGGGAAGTCGATCTCCTCGATCTGCCGCCCCACCACCTGCGAGGTGCGGGCATCGCCGTTCACCACCGTCTCGATGGCCTCGGCGGCGCCGCGACGCAGGGTGTGTACGGTGGCCGTGCCACCCTCGCGTACGCGCGCCAGCAGTGCGCTGATCGTCGCCTGCTGCGGCGAGATCGCGACGTCGATGGTGCCGCTTTGCAGCAGATCCACATAGCTCGGGCGATTGATCAGCGACATCACCTTGCGCACGCCCCAGCGCTTGGCCAGCATGCCGGCAAAGATGTTCGCCTGGTCGTCATTGGTCACCGCACAGAAGACGTCGTTGTTCTCGATGCCGATCGATTCGAGGAAGCGATCGTCCGCACTGTCGCCATGCAGGACCAGCACATTGCTGGGCAGCGAGCGCGCCAGGTGGTCGGCGCGGTCCGGGTCGCGCTCGATCACCTTGACCCGATAGCGCTTGCTGAGCGTCTCCGCCAGGCGCTCGCCGATATTGCCGCCACCGGCGATCATGATGCGCTTGTACGGCTTTTCCAGCTTGCGCAGCTCCGAGGTGACCGCACGGATGTTCTTCTTCGCCGCGACGAAGAAGACCTCGTCGTCGGCCTCGATTACGGTGTCGCCATCCGGCTGGATGGAGCGGTTCTTGCGAAAGATCGCCGCCACCCGCGTGTGGATGCCCGGCATGTCGCTTTGCAGATTCTTCAGCTCGTGCCCGACCAGCGGCCCCCCGTAGTAGGCGCGCACACCGACCAGCGAGACCAGCCCCTCGGCGAACTCCAGTACCTGCAGCGAGCCCGGATGCTCGATCAGGCGGTGGATGTGGCGGGTGACGATCGCCTCCGGCGAGATCAGCATGTCCACCGGCATCGCGTCCTGGGCGAACAGCTCCGGGGTCTCGTGGTAGTCCCGCGAGCGCACGCGGGCGATCTTGGTTTCGACATTGAACAGGGTCGAGGCGACCTGACAGGCGATCATGTTCACCTCGTCGGAGTCGGTCACCGCGATGACCATCGAGGCATCCTGCGCCCCGGCGGCCTCCAGCACGCTGGGGTGCGAGGCGAAGCCGTTCACCGTCTTGATGTCGAACTGATCCTCCAGCTCGGCCAGGCGCTCGGCGCGGGCGTCGACGATGGTGATGTCGATGCCGTCGGCGCTCAGGGCCTCGGCCAGTGACTGGCCCACCTGCCCGGCGCCGAGGATGATGATGTGCTTCATGCGTCTCCCGTCCCGGAGATGTCAGGGCATCGTGCCTGGGAAACGAAGGCTGGCCTCTCAGCCGTCGGCCTTCACCCGTTTTGGATCGATGCCCAGTGCCTTGAACTTGCGATAGAGGTGGGTGCGCTCCAGCCCCACCCGCTCGGCCAGCCGTGTCATGTTGCCTTCCGAGCGCTCCAGTTGCTGGATCAGATACTCGCGCTCGAACTGCTCGCGCGCCTCGCGCAGCGGCAGGTCGGGGATCGCCAGTGCCCCATCCTCGAACTCCTCACCGCGCTGCGGCTGGCCGGTCAGGGTGCGCTCGACCTCGTCGCGGGTGATCTCGTCACCGGAGCCGAGGATCATCAGTCGCTGCACCAGGTTACGCAGCTCGCGCACGTTGCCGGGCCACTGATACTGCTGCAGCCGCTCCAGCGCCGGGCGCTGGAACAGCCGCATCGGCAGGCCTTCCTGCTGATGCAGATGGCGCATATGGTAATCCAGCAACTCCGGGATGTCCTCCGCGTGCTCGCGCAGCGGCGGGATCGCCAGCGGCAGGACGTTCAGCCGGTAATACAGATCCTCGCGAAACCGGCCCTGCTCCACCGCCTCGCCGAGATCGTGCTGGCTGGCGGCGATCACCCGAACATTGACACTGATCGGCTGATCGCCCCCGATCCGGGTAATGCGCTGGGTGTCCAGGGCGTGCAGTAGCCGGCCCTGTGTCTGCATGTCCATCTCGGCGACCTCGTCGAGGAACAGCACGCCACCGGCGGCTTGCTCCAGCAAGCCATAGCGCACGCGATCGCCCTGCTCGCTGCCGAACAGCTCGGCCACGGCCTCGTCGCCCGACAGCGAACCGACCGAGACAACAATGAACGGGCTATCCCGCCGCGCACTGCGCGCATGCAGCAACCGGGCAAAGGTCTGCTTGCCCACCCCCGGCTCGCCCGTGATCAGCACCCAGGTGTCGTGTTGCGCCATGCGCTGCACCTGGTCGCGCAGGTTCACCATCACCGCGCTGCCACCGACCGGATCGGCGACCGTGCCGGCATGGCGCTTCAGGCCCACGTTCTCGCGCTGCAGGCGGGCGGCCTCCAGGGCATTGTTGAGCGTGATCAACAGCTTGTCGATCGACAGCGGTTTTTCAATGAAGTCGTAGGCACCCAGCCGCGTGGCGTCGACGGCGGTCTCCACGTTGCCGTGGCCGGAGATCATCACCACCGGACAGGGCAGACCCTCGTCGTCGCCCCACTCCTTGAGCAGGGAGATCCCGTCGCCATCCGGCATCCAGACATCGAGGAGGATCAGATCCGGGCGGCGGCTGCGGCGCTGGGCCTTGGCCTCGGCCACCGAGCCGGCCAGCGCCACCTGGTAGCCCTCGTCCTCGAGGACATCCTGCAGCAGCATCCGGATATCCGGTTCGTCGTCGACGACCAGTACGTACGGTTCGCTCATTCCGGTTCCTCGTGGGCCAGGGCCTGCGGGGTATGTTCGACCGGGATGCGAATGCGGAAAACCGCCCCACCTTCACCCGCCGGTTCATTATGGCACTCAATCATGCCGCCATGTTCCTCGACGATCTTCTGCGCGACCGCCAAACCGAGACCGGTTCCACGCGGCTTGTCGGTGGTGTAGGGCTCGAAGATGCGTTCCAGCAGCTCGGGCTTGATCCCCGGGCCCGTGTCGGTCACCCGCAGCTCGATATGCGGCCCAGTCGGATCGTCCAGATAGGCAGTGGCAATATGCACCACGAAGGCCTCCTGGTCTTTGCCGGCCTCCAGCGCGTTCTTGATCAGGTTGTGCAGCAGCTGTCGCAGGCGTCCGGCGTCGCCCCGAATCCCGGGCAGGTCCGGCTCGAGGTCGGTCTGCACACGGGAATGGCCGTCGGAATCGACATACAGCTCGCAGACATCCTGGATCAGCTGGTTCAGGTCCACCGATCCCAGCTCCAGGCGCGGGGCCTGGGCGTAGTCGCGGAAGGCGTTGACCAGCGTCTTCATTGCCTCCACCTGCTGAATGATCGTGCCCGTCGCGCGATCCAGGACATCGCGGTCCGCCCCGTCCAGGACCTTGCCCAGCCGGCGCGACAGGCGCTCGGCCGAGAGCTGGATCGGGGTCAGCGGATTCTTGATCTCGTGCGCCAGGCGCCGGGCCACCTCGCCCCAGGCGGCATCGCGCTGCGCCTTCAGAAACTCGGTCATGTCATCGAACACGATCGCGTGCAGGCCGCGACTGGAGCCCGAGGTTGGCAGCCAGACGGCACGCGTCATCAGCACCTTGCGCCCGGAACGGGTAAACACGACGACCTGCCGCGACCACTCGTCTTCCTGGCGCGCCAGGGCATCGTTGATCGCCTCGAAGAACTGCCCGACCAGCGGACACTCGGCGCCCAGCTCGGAGATCGGACGCGTGCGGGCGCCCTGCAGGTCGCACTCCAGGATCTGGCCGGCGGCCTCGTTCGCGGTGCGAAGGCGCAGACTGCCATCCAGCGCGAGCACGCCGGAGCGCAGGTGCTGCAGGACACTCTCCAGGTAGGCGCGCTCGGCATCCAGCAGGCGGCGGTTGCGCTCGGCCTCGTCACGCGCCTCGTTCAGCGTGCGCGTCATGGCGTTGAACGACTGCACCAGAAAGCCCAGTTCGTCCGCCCGCTGCACCGCGAGCCGGGTGGAATAGTCGCCAGCGGCCACCAGCCGTGTCCCCTGCACCAGATCGGAGATCGGACGCACCATGCGCCGCGCCACCAGCAGCCCGGCCCACAGGGCCGCCATCAGCGAGATCGCCAGCGCCAGCGACAGGGTGAAGATAAAGCCCTGGATGATCGGGCCGCGCAGGTAGGCGAACTCGCGGTAGCCGGCAAAGGCGTCCTCCACGCGTTGCGACAGGGCCGACATGCGCGGGTCGACCGGGTAGATCCCCTGCAGGATGCGGTTCTCCGCCCCCGGCCTTCGACTGCTGGTGGTAGCCACCACACGGATGACCAGCGAGCCGTCGGTCTGCGGTTCCAGGCGCGAATACGGCTGCTCCGGGCGCACGCGCATCAGGATATCGGCCCCCGGGGGACTGGGCAGGCGGCGGATCGGGCTGTCGGTGGAGGAGGCAATGATGCGGTTGTTGGAGCCGACCAGCGTCAGTTCCTGGGCCCCAACCTGACGGCGGTAGTCATTCAACGCCAGCGGAACCAGGCCCTCCGAGACCCCTTCCAGCTCGCTCATCATCTCCTGCGTCTCGGTCGCCAGTTGGCGCACACGCAGATCCAGCGACGAACGCGACAGCTCCAGGGCATCCTCCAGCGCAGAGTCCACGCGCACGTCGAACCACGAATCCACGCCCTCGTTCAGGAACTCGAAGGAGAAGTAATAGACGACCGACACCGGCAGCACCGCGACCAGCATGACCCCCCCTACCAGCCGCAGCGTCAGGCGACTGCCGGGAACGCCCTGGCGATACTGAGCAACCATGCGGACGAACTGGTGGACGATCAGGCCACCCAGTACCAGCAGGATCGCGGCGTGGAATACCAGCAGCCACAGGAACAGCTGCTCGAAGCGGGCCTGGTCCTGCGCCGCCCCGCCCATGACCACCAGCGAGGTCAGCAGCAGCAGGAACAGCAGGCCCATGCCCAACAGGCCCCATGGGAAGCGTCTTAGGGAAACGCTGATCAATGTACACACTCGCGTTGGTAACCCAGGTTTTCCGAGACAAGGCGCGTCGTGCAGGGGGTAGTGGTTCTATCCGCCCGTGTTTGATGGATTCGGGGCGCAACGCGGGATCGGGAAACCTGGGTTGCCAACCTCAAGGGGCTCGGCCGCCCGTTATTGACAAAAACGGGCGCGGGAACGGCGTTGCGGCTCCCTTGTGCAGAATGACTGCACGGCAGTCGCCGCGCCTTGTTCGCACGCAAAAGCGACGAAGCAGCGGGCGTGTACATTGACCAGCGTTTCCCTAATCCAGTGACCATCGATGCCACTCCCGCCGGGTGGTGAGGTCACCGCGCAGACCGGCATCCAGCTGCAGCGGCAGGGGCAGCGCCGAATACACGAGCAACAGCCGCGCGGCCATGTTGTAATCCTCCGGCCGCTCGCGCACCGCCCCCGGGACGCCATGCATCGGCAGGCGCCCGAGTCGACGGGCCACATACTCCAGGGCATCGCCCAGGGTCGGCTTGAGCTCCATCCGGTCGTCGTTCACGTCGGTTACCAGGTAATACCGGTTCAGCGCAAAGTATTGCAGCTTGACCCGGCGTGTCTCGTGCTGCACGGACTCCCGCCCCAGCCAGCGATCCCGTTCGATCCGGGCCTCGGCCTCGAATTCCAGCGTGACCCCGTTGGCCAGCGCGTCCTCCAGCACCTGCGGCAGTCGCATGTCGAGCACAAGGCGCACCAGCAGGGTGTCATCGTCCATCCACATGTGCCGGGCGTCGCGGATCTCCAGGGCCTGCGCCGCACCCGGGACCAGCGCCAGCACAAGCGACCACGCCAGCAGCAATCCGATCGGCGACCGCCCCGCGCGCATGTCCTAATCCTTTGTTAACAACGCGTAGTAGAAGCCATCGCCGCCTTCCAGGCCCAGCGGCAGCGCCCAGCCGACCGAGCGTGCGTGCGCGCCGGCGATCGGTGGACCACCCTCGGGCTCCAGCGCTCGGGCATCCGGCATCCGCTCGAGAAAGCCTGCGACCACCGCGTCGTTCTCCTCCGACAGGAGCGAACAGGTCGCATACAACAGGCGTCCGCCGGGACGCAGCAGCCCCCAGGCCGCCTCCAGAATGCGCGCCTGCTCCGCCGCCAGGCGCGGGATGTCGTCGGCACGGCGCAGGGTCTTGATGTCCGGGTGACGCCGGATCACCCCGGTCGCCGAGCAGGGGACATCGAGCAGGATCGCATCGAAGGGCCGACCATCCCACCAGGCATCGGGATCGGCGACATCGGCCGCGGTCAGTTGCGCGGCGAAACCCAGGCGGTCGAGGTTCTCGCGCACCTGCACCAGGCGCTCGGCGTCGCTGTCCAGCGCAGTGAGCTGGAGATCACCACCCGCCCGTTCCAGCAGATGACCGGTCTTGCCACCCGGGGCCGCGCAGGCGTCCAGCACGCGTTCGCCCGGCTGCGGATCGAGCAGCACCGCCGCCCACTGCGCGGAGGCGTCCTGCACCGAGAGCCGGCCCTCGGCAAAACCGGGCAGCTGGGCGACGTCGGCGGGTTCGTCAAGGGTCAGGGCCGCCTCCAGCTGAGGATGCGCCTGTGCCGGGTGTCCCGCCGCGACCAGCGCCTGAAGGGCCTCCTCGCGCGAGGTGCGAGACAGGTTCACGCGCAGGGTCATGGGTGCGGGACGGGTGGCCGCCTCCAGCAACGTCTCCCAGTCGTCGGGCCAGGAGGCGCGGATCGTCTCCAGCAGCCATTCCGGAACGGCGAAACGCAGCGCCGGGTCTTCCCGGACCGCTGCCTCCAGCGCATCCTGCTCGCGCTGCGCGCGCCGCAGTACCGCATTGATCAACCCCACCGCACCGGGGCGATGGATGGCCCTCGCCAGCTCCGCGGTCTCGCGCACCGCCGCGTGGTCGCGGGTGGAGAAATGCATCAGCTCGGCCAGCCCCTGGGCCAGCAGCACACCGATCACCGCGTCCTTCTTGCGCAGCGGGCGCTCCAGGAACCCGTTCACCAGCGCCGACAGCTGCGGATACCAGCGCAGCGTAGTGTAGGCCAGCGCCTGCACCCAGGCCGCGTCGCGGGCGTTCAGCCCCTCGGTTGCGTGCTCGACCGCGCGCGTCAGGGAATGCCCCTGCAGTACGACCCCCTCGGCCGCCTCCAGCGCCCGCTGGCGCGGGGAGCGCGAGTCCACCCGCGAGGGTACGATGCGTCCGGCGCGCTTGCCTGCCATCGCCTAGCGCCCCGCGAGGCGCTGCCCCGCCAGCGCCGTAGTGTTGGCCCAGTCCGCGGCCGCAACCGGGCGCCTGCCCGGCAGCTGCACGGTCTCCAGACGCAGCCGGCCCTCCCCCGTGCCGACTTCCACCCCGTCGCGGCCCGCGGCGCGGATGGTGCCCGGCTCCGGGTCCGCCGGGCCGGGCAGCGGGCGCGCGGCATGCACGCGGATCACCTGCTCGCCCCAGCGCGCCTGGGCGACCGGCCAGGGGTTGAAGGCCCGCACCTGGCGATCCAGTTCCACCGCCGGGCGGGCAAAGTCCAGCCAGGCCTCGTTCTTCTCCAGCTTGTGCGCGTAGGTCGCGTCGGCATCGTCCTGGGGTTCCGGCTGCGAACGCCCCGCGAGGATCTCGGGCAGCCACTCCAGCAGCAGCTCGGCGCCCAGTGTGGCCAGCGTGTCGTGCAGCTCGCCGGTGGTCGTCGTCGCCGTGATCGGGGTCGAGCGACAGGCGTGCACCGGCCCCGTGTCCAGGCCGGGCGCCATCTGCATCAGGCAGACCCCGGTCTCGGAATCGCCGGCAAGGATCGCGCGGTGGATCGGTGCGGCGCCGCGCCAGCGGGGCAACAGCGAAGCGTGGATGTTCAGCCCGCCCCGGCGGGGGATTTCCAGCACCGCGCGCGGCAGGATCAGCCCGTAGGCCGCGACGATCAGGATATCCGGGCGCCAGGTGGCCAGTTCGGCCTGGGCCTCGGGCGATTTCAGGGATTCCGGCTGCCGCACCGGGATACCGGCCGCCTCGGCGGCGACCTTGACCGGGCTCGGACGCAGCTGACGCCCACGCCCCGCCGGGCGATCCGGCTGGGTGTACACGGCCACGGGCCGCGGGCCGCACTCGATCAGGGCCTCCAGCGCGGGGACCGCGAAGTCCGGCGTGCCGGCGTAGACCACGCGCGGCCTTGGAACATCCTTGTCGCTTTGCGTCATCAGACGGCGGGCGCCGCGGCCTTGTCTCCCGCGCCAGTCCGCGCGCCCTGCTTCTCCAGCTTTTTGCGGATGCGGTTGCGCTTCAGGCTGGAGAGGTAGTCCACGAACAGCTTGCCGTCGAGGTGGTCGATCTCGTGCTGGATGCACACGGCCAAAAGGCCGTCGATGTCGAGTTCGAAGGGCTCGCCATCGCGGCCGAGGGCGCGCACGCGGATACGATCCGCGCGTTGTACCTTCTCGTAGAAACCGGGCACCGAGAGACAGCCCTCGTCCATCTCCTCCTCGCCGGAGGTCTCGAGGATCTCGGGGTTGATCAGCACATGCGGCTCGCTCTGGTCATCGGAAACATCCGCGACCAGCACCCGCTTTTGCACGTTGATCTGGGTGGCCGCCAGACCAATGCCCGGCGCGTCGTACATCGTTTCCAGCATGTCGTCGACCAGGGTGCGGATCTCGTCGTCCACCGTCTCGACCGGCTCCGCCTTCAGGCGCAGGCGGGGATCCGGGAAATGCAGTATTTCGCGCTTGGCCATGAAAAACCTCAAACTTTGTACTGTACAGATGCCGCAATTCTGCTAACGTTGGACCGCATTATCCGCGGAATTGCGTCATCCGCATGGGGCCGGGCTATAGCAAAGGAAGGCTCGGGGAGCGCGCGGATCTGACAGGGGACAGCAATGTACAAGACCAGGGCGACCACGACCTTCGTTCTGCCGGGCATTTTACTCAGTGTAACGCTGTTGCTCGGCGCCTGCGCAGCCACCCAGACCGAAGAGGGAGCTGCTACCGCCGAGGACACCGAGGCCACGCAAACGGCCCGCAGCGAGGACACCTCCCGCGAAACCGCCCGGGCTGCCGAGACCCCGGAGCCGGAACCCGAAATCCGCGAATCCGCTCCCGAACGCTACGTGGTCCGCGAGGGCGACACCCTGTGGGACATCGCCGCGATGTTCCTGCGCGATCCGTGGTACTGGCCGGAGATCTGGCTGGTGAACCCCGAGATCGAGAACCCGCACCTGATCTATCCGGGCGACATACTCAGCATCTACTACGTGGATGGCGAACCGCGCATCACCGTGGATGGCGGCCCGCGCGTGCGCCCGACCAAGCGCCTTTCACCCGAGATTCGCGTAGTCGATCGCGATGAGGACGCGACCCCGATCTCCACCCTGCAGTCGTTCATGTTCCGCCCGCAGGTGCTGGACGACGAGACACTGGAGAACGCCCCCTACATCCTGGCCTCGCAGGACGAGCGCGTGATCTTCGGCCCGGGCGACCGTGTCTACGTGCGCAACGCCGAAGACACACAGCAATACGACCTCTATCACATCGTGCGTCGTGACGGAGAGCTGGTGGACCCGGACACCGGCGAGAACCTGGGCATCGCGACCCTGCCGATTGGCGAGGCGGAGATCGTCGAACCCGGCAACGTGGCGCGCGCGAACATCCGCAAGGGCGAGCGCGAGGCGATCCGTGGCGACCGTCTGGTCCCCTATGCCGACGAACAGGACATGCTGTTCGAGATCGGGCGCCCGCCGGAGGACACGGAGGGCACCATCATCTCGCTGTTCGACGCGATCAGCCAGATTGGTCAGCTGCAGGCCGCGATCATCAACCGTGGCGAACGCGACGGCATCGAGAACGGCCAGGTAATGACCGCCTACACCGCCGGTCGCCAGGTCCGCGACCCGGTCAGCGACCGGCCGAACGAAGTCGTGACACTGCCCGAAGAGTCCGTCGGCACGGTGATGGTGTTCCAGACCTTCGAGAAGGTCTCCTACATCCTGGTCACTGAATCGGAACGCACCCTGCGCGAAGGCGACAAGGTCCGCCATCCGTCGCGCTGACCCGCTCGCACGGGCATCCGCACCACCGATGACCGGCGACCGGGACCGGGCGGCGCATCACCGCGACTGGCTGGAACTGATCAACACCCCGGGGCTGGGACACCAGCGCCTGCTGCATCTGGTTGCGGCCTTCGGCAGCCCCGGTGCCGCCCTGGCCGCAACCCGTAGCGAATGGCGGCGTCACGGCGTCGAGCTGGACATCGACTCGGCGGCCCGGCAGGCAGGGGCCGATGCCGATCAGGCCTGGCTCGACCAGGACGAACGGCATCACCTGCTCTGCCGGGATGACCCCGACTACCCGCCGCTGCTGGCCGAACTCCCCGACCCGCCTCCCGTCCTGTACCTCAATGGTGACCCGAGCCTTCTGCATCGGCCGCAAATCGCAATCATCGGCGCCCGCGAGTGCACGCCGCAGGGCGAACGCCTGGCCGGCGAGTTCGCGCGCGAGCTCGCCGGTGCCGGCGTGATCGTGACCAGCGGCATGGCACGCGGCATCGACGGGGCCGCCCACGAGGGCGCCCTGGCCGCCCCCGGCGGCCGCACGATCGCAGTCGTCGCGACCGGCCCGGACCGCATCTACCCGGCGCAGCATCGCCGCCTCGCCCACCGCATTGCGGATCACGGCCTGGTCGTCTCCCTGTGGCCGACCGGCACGCGGCCGCTGGCGCGCAACTTCCCGCAGCGCAACCGGGTGATCAGCGGCATGGCCCTGGGCACGGTCGTGGTCGAGGCCGCGCTGAAGAGTGGATCGCTGATTACCGCCCGCTTGGCGGCGGAACAGGGCCGGCAGGTCTACGCGGTGCCGGGCTCGGTATTGAGCCCGGTCAGCCGCGGCTGCCATCGTCTGATCCGTGACGGGGCGCAACTGGTGGAATCGGCCGACGAGGTGCTGGAGGACCTGGCGGACTGGCTTGGTGTCGCCCCCGGGGAGACACCCGAAACACCGCCGGAACCGGCCCGGGAACCACTGGATCCGGAGCAGGAACGCGTGCTGAACGCGATGGGTTTTGACCCGATCCCGCTGGAAACCCTGCGGGATCGCACCAAATTGACCATCGAGCGCCTTTCATCCATGCTGGTTTTGCTGGAACTCAACGGCCGTGTGGCCGCCCTCGACCACGGGCGCTACCAGCGCCTCGACGCAGGATCCCCTGAATCATGAACGAAAGCGTGCTGGATGTGCTCATGTACCTGTTCGAGCACACCATGGACGAGGAATCCGACGAGGAGCCGGATCGCGCGGAACTGGAACGCCACCTGGTGGAGGCCGGTTTCGCCCGCCCCGAGATCGACCGCGCCCTGGGCTGGCTGGATCGCCTGATGAGCGAGGCCCCCCTGACCGGCCGCGGAGGCGACGGCGCGGCCCAGCGCATCTACGCGCCGGAGGAGCGCAAGCGCCTGGATACCGAGGCGCACGGCTTCCTGCTGCACCTGGAGCAAAACGGCCTGCTGACCGCCGGCACCCGCGAGCTGGTGCTGGACCGCGTAATGGAGCTGGACGCCGAGGAGATCGACCTCGACCAGCTGCGCTGGGTAGTGCTGATGGTGCTGTTCAACCAGCCCGACGACGCGATCGCCTACTCCCGCCTGGAAGAGGTGATGCGCGACGACGCCGGCCCCTCGGCCGTGGATTATCTGCACTGAATCCACCGTCCTCCGCAGACAATGCGGTAGCCACGAGCGTTTTCCTCATCTAGTCTTTAGCGCCCGTGAACCCGGTCGCTGCCATGCGACCGCGATCGCCCCGATACGGAACCCGCTGCCACGGAGACGGTCCCGAGCGACATGAGCAAGCACCTCGTTATCGTAGAGTCGCCCGCCAAGGGCAAGACCATCGAGAAGTATCTCGGCCCGGACTACCAGGTCATGGCTTCCTATGGCCATGTCCGCGACCTGGTCCCCAAGGAAGGCGCGGTGGATCCGGAAAACGGGTTCCGCATGAAGTACGACGTGATCGAGCGCAGCGAGAAGCAGATCGAGGCGATCGCCAAGGCGCTGAAGAAATCCGACGACCTGATCCTCGCGACTGACCCCGATCGCGAAGGCGAGGCGATCTCCTGGCATCTCTACGAGGTGCTGCGCGACCGCGGCCTGCTGGAAGGTCGCGGCGTGCACCGGGTCGTATTTCACGAGATCACCAAGAAGGCGATCCAGCAGGCCATTGAAGAGCCGCGCGATCTCGCCAAGCCGCTGATCGACGCCCAGCAAGCGCGCCGCGCGCTGGACTACCTGGTCGGCTTCAACCTCTCGCCACTGTTGTGGCGCAAGATCAAGCGCGGCCTGTCCGCTGGACGGGTACAAAGCCCGGCCCTGCGCATGATCTGCGAGCGCGAAAACGAGATCGAGGCCTTCGTCCCGCGCGAATACTGGACTCTGGATGCGAAGACCGAGCGCCAGGGTCAGCCCTTCACCGCACGCCTGACGCACCTGGACGGCAACAAGCTGGGCCAGTTCGACCTCAACAACGCCGATCTCGCGCACGATGCCCAGAAGCGCCTGACCGAGGCCGCCGGCGGCGAACTCAAGGTCGCCAAGGTCGAGAAGAAGCAGCGCCGCCGCAACCCGGCCGCGCCGTTCACCACCTCGACCCTGCAGCAGGAGGCCTCGCGCAAGCTGGGCTTTACCGCGTCGCGCACCATGCGCACCGCACAGCAGCTGTACGAGGGGATCGATCTGGGCTCCGGCGCAATCGGCCTGATCACCTATATGCGTACCGACTCGGTAGCCCTGGCCGGCGAGGCAATCGCCGAGATCCGCGGCCTGATCGAGGAGCGCTTTGGAGCCAACAACGTCCCTGACAGCCCGCGCCAGTACAAGACCAAGTCGAAGAACGCGCAGGAGGCCCACGAGGCCATCCGCCCAACCTCCGTGCGCCGCCTGCCGAACGAGGTCCGCGCCCGTCTGACCAGCGACCAGGCACGTCTGTACGACCTGATCTGGAAGCGCACCGTCGCCTGCCAGATGATCCACGCGACTTTCGACACCGTGGCCGCCGACCTGGTCCCGGGCGACAGCCGGCACCAGTTCCGTGCCACCGGCTCCACCCTGGTCGACCCTGGCTTCATCGCGGTCTACCAGGAGGGCCGCGACGACGCGCAGGATGACGACGAGGACAAGCGCCTGCCGGAGATGGCCGAGGGCGACACGGTCAAACTCGAAGAGGTCACCGCCGACCAGCACTTCACCGAGCCGCCGCCGCGCTACACCGAGGCCAGTCTGGTGAAGACGCTGGAGGAATACGGCATCGGCCGTCCGTCGACCTACGCGAGCATCATCTCCACGCTGCAATCACGCGAGTATGTGGAGATGGACGGCAAGCGCTTCATCCCGACCGATACCGGCCGGATTGTGAACAGCTTCCTGACCCAGCACTTCGACCGCTACGTGGACTACGACTTCACCGCGAAGCTCGAAGACGAGCTGGACGCGATCTCGCGCGGCGAGAAGGACTGGGTCCCGGTTCTGGAGGATTTCTGGGGCGACTTCCGCGACCAGGTCAAGGAGAAGGAAGAGAACGTCACCCGCGCCGAGGCGGTGCAGTCACGCGAGCTGGGCACCGATCCGCAGAGCGGGCGCCCGGTCAGCGTGCGCCTGGGCCGCTTCGGTCCAATCGTGCAGATCGGCACCAAGGACGACGAGGAGAAGCCGCGCTTCGCCGGGCTGCTGCCCGGGCAGAAGATGGACAAGATCACCCTGGATGAGGCGCTGGAACTGTTCAAGCTGCCGCGCGACCTCGGCGAGACCCCCGAGGGCGAGCCGGTGATGGTCAACATCGGCCGCTTCGGACCGTACGTGAAGTACGGCTCCAAGTACGCCTCCCTCGGCCCGGACGACGACGTCTGGACCATCGAGCTGCCACGCGCGCTGGAGATCGTCGCCGAGAAGAAGCAAAAGGACGCCGAGCGCTTCATCAAGAGCTTCGACGAGGAAGGCATCCAGGTGCTGAACGGGCGCTACGGGCCCTACGTCACCGATGGCAAGAAAAACGCCAAGATCCCCAAGGAAACCGATCCCAAGTCCCTGACGCTTGCGCAGTGCCAGGAGCTGATCGCCGCCGCGCCGGAGCGCAAGGGCCGCGGCCGCAAGGGAGCGTCCAAGTCGACCGCCAAGTCTTCCGGGAAGGCCGCTTCCAAATCGGCCTCCAACTCGTCGACCACGAAAAAGGCGGCCACCAGCAAGGCGGGCACGAAAAAGACCGCCGCCAAGAAGAGCACATCGAAGAAGGCTCCGGCGAAGAAGGCCACGACCGCCAAGTCCGGTAGCGCGAAATCCGGCAGCGGTGGCAACGCCGGCGACAGCCGCCTGAGTGCCCAGCCCTCCGGCGACCGTGGATCCGAATAACGCCCCGTTGCTATCCCCCGAGATTGAACCCGTCGCACAGTGCGTGCGCGACGGCGGCGTGATCGCCTACCCCACCGAGGCGGTTTTCGGTCTCGGCTGCCGCCCGGATAACCTCCAGGCGATCGATCGCATCCTCGAGATCAAGGGTCGCCCGGCCGCCAAGGGGCTGATCGTGGTCACTGACCGGCTGAAGCGCCTCGCGCCCTGGCTGGCGCCGCTGCCGGCCGAGCGCCGCGCCGAGATCGACGCCAGCTGGCCGGGGCCGACCACCTGGCTGCTGCCCGTCACCGATGCCTGCCCGCCGCTACTGCGCGGCGAACACGACAGCCTCGCGGTACGCGTCACCGCCCACCCGGAGACACGCGCGCTGTGCGCGGCCGCTGAAAGCGCGCTGGTCTCCACCAGCGCCAACCGCGCGGGCGCGGAGCCCTGTCGCAGCTGGGACTGCGTGGCCACGCAGCTCGGAACGGGCATCGACGCGATCCTGCAGGCAGAATGTGGCGGGCGCACCGCCCCCAGCGCGATCCGCGACGCCCGCACCGGGGCCTGGCTCCGGGGCGGCCCAGAGCCCGACACCAATACCGACAACTGAGTCAACCGGGACGCAGCATGAGCCAGGACAACGTCTCCATCGAACGTGTCATCGACTACCTGCAGAGCCTGCAGGACCGCATCTGCCAGGGCCTCGAGCGCCTGGACGGTCAGGCCCGCTTCGAGGAGGACGCCTGGGTGCGCCCGGCCGGCGGCGGCGGGCGCACCCGCGTACTGCGCGGGGGCGCGGTCTTCGAGCAGGCCGGGGTGAATTTCTCCCACGTGATGGGCGACAACCTCCCGGCCTCCGCCACCGCGCACCGCCCGGAGATGGCCGGGCGCTCGTTCCAGGCCACCGGCGTATCGCTGGTAATCCATCCGCGCAACCCGTATGTGCCGACCTCGCACGCAAACGTGCGCTTCTTCATCGCGGAGAAGCCCGGCGAGGAGCCGATCTGGTGGTTCGGCGGCGGCTTCGACCTGACGCCCTACTACGGCTTCGACGAGGACTGCATCCACTGGCACCGTACGGCCGAGGCCGCCTGCCGCCCGTTCGGCGAGCACCTCTACCCGGCGCACAAGAAGTGGTGCGACGAGTACTTCCACCTGAAGCACCGCGACGAACCGCGCGGCGTCGGCGGGCTGTTCTTCGACGACTTCAGCGAAGGCGGCTTCGAGCATGCCTTCGGCTACATGCAGAGTGTCGGCAACGCCTACCTGGATGCCTATGGCCCGATCGTCGAACGTCGCCACGCCACCGAATACGGCGAGCGCGAGCGCCAGTTCCAGCTCTACCGCCGGGGGCGCTATGTCGAGTTCAACCTGGTCTACGACCGCGGTACCCTGTTTGGCCTGCAGTCGGGCGGGCGCACCGAGTCGATCCTGATGTCGCTGCCGCCGCTGGTGCGCTGGGAATACAACTACCAGCCGGAAGCCGGCACGCCCGAGGCCACACTGTACGAACGCTATCTGAAGCCACGCGACTGGCTGGCCGAGGCCGCCGGCTGACGCGCCGACAAGGACGACCCGCATGACCGCACCCATCGCCCCCTATCCCGCCGGCCGCCCGCGGCGCATGCGCCGCGACGGCTTCTCCCGCCGCCTGATGCGCGAGCACCACCTGCGCGCGGATGACCTGATCCTGCCGGTGTTCGTCACCGAGGGCGAGGGCGTACGCGAGGCGGTGCCGTCGATGCCCGGCGTGGAGCGCGTCTCCATCGACCTCCTGCTGGAGGAGGCAGCCGCCGCCGTACACCTGGGCATCCCGGCGCTGGCGCTGTTCCCGGTGGTGCCGGGCGAGAAGAAGGGCCTGGATGCCGCCGAGGCCTGGAACCCCGAGGGTCTCGCCCAGCGCGCGGTCCGCGCACTGAAGCAGGCGCACCCGGAGCTGGGCGTGATCACCGACGTCGCCCTGGACCCGTTCACCACCCATGGCCAGGACGGCATCATCGACGACGACGGCTACGTGGTGAACGACATCACCGTCGAGGCTCTGGTGAAGCAGGCGTTGTCGCATGCCGCCGCCGGCGCCGACGTGGTCGCCCCCTCCGACATGATGGACGGGCGTATCGGCGCGATCCGCACCGCTCTGGAGGACGGCGGGCACGTGCACACGCGCATCCTCGCCTACTCCGCCAAGTACGCCTCGGCCTTCTACGGGCCATTCCGCGACGCGGTGGGCTCGGCCGGTAATCTGGGCAAGGGGGGCAAGGAGACCTACCAGATGGACCCGGCCAACGGCGACGAGGCCCTGCACGAGGTCGCGCTGGATCTCGCCGAAGGCGCCGACATGGTGATGGTCAAGCCGGGAATGCCGTACCTGGATGTGGTGCGCCGCATTCGCGACGCGTTCCAGCGCCCGACCTTCGTCTATCACGTCTCCGGCGAATACGCGATGCTCAAGGCCGCCGCCGAACGCGGCTGGCTGGACGAGCGCGCCTGCGTACTGGAGGCCCTGACCGGTATGAAGCGCGCCGGGGCCGACGGCATCCTCACCTACTACGCCCGCACCGTGGCCGAATGGCTGGCGGAGGACGCGGCCCGATGAGCGAGCCGCGCCCCGATCGCTATGGCGTGGTCGGCAACCCGATCCGCCATTCGCTGTCGCCGCGCATTCACGCCCTGTTCGCCGAACAGACCGGGCAGCACCTGACCTACGAGGCCCTGCTGGGCACCCCGGGGCAGTTTGCCGAGGAAGTCTGGGCGTGGTTCTCCTCCGGGTTCCGGGGCCTGAACGTGACCGTCCCGTTCAAGGAAGAGGCCTTCGCCCTGGCCCGGGTGCTGACCGATCGCGCCCGGCGCGCCGGTGCCGTGAACACCCTGTGGCGCGACGACGAGCGCCAGCTCCACGGCGACAACACCGACGGCATCGGCTTCTGCCGCGACCTCGACCGCCTGGGTGGCGAGGTGCCCGGCCGGCGCGTCCTGATCCTCGGGGCCGGCGGCGCGACCCGCGGGCTGCTGCAGCCCCTGCTGGAGCGCCACCCCGCACAACTGGTGATCGCCAACCGCACCGCGTCGCGGGCCGAAGGGCTGGCCGAGGACTTCGCCGACCTGGCGATCGAGACCGAGCTCTCCGCCTGCGGCCTCGACGTCCTGCCCGCCAGCCCGTTCGACCTGGTCGTCAACGCCACCGCCGCCGGCCTGTCCGACGCGGGCCTGAACCTGCCCGCGACGCTGGTGCACCCGGACAGCCTGGCCTATGACCTGGTCTACGGCCCTGGCGCCGCCCGGTTCCTCGACTGGGCCCGTGCCGCCGGCTGCCAACAGACGGCCGACGGCCTGGGCATGCTGGTCGAGCAGGCCGCCGAGGCCTTCGCGATCTGGCGCGGCATCCACCCTGACACCGCCCCGGTATTGCGCCAACTGCGTCACGAAAACGACGCCGCCTGACGCCCGGTTCACCTTCCGTTCAAGCAACGGCGCAATCCTGTCCCCGAGCGCGCCCATGGGCGCAGACTGAAACCCGGGAGTTCCTTCCCGGCTGGGGGGCAAGAATGATCTCGCGCATTGGTGTTCTGTTACTGGTCGGTTTTCTGACCTTCGCCATCGGCTGTACCACTACGGATCCCTATACCGGCGAGGAGCGCGTATCGCGCACGGCCATCGGGGCCGGCGTGGGCGCCGCGGCAGGCGCCGTGGTCGGCAGCATCACCAGCCGCCGCAACCGCACCCAGCGCGCGATGATCGGGGCCGGCATCGGGGCCCTGGCCGGCGGCGCGATCGGCCACTATATGGACCGCCAGGAGGCCGAGCTGCGCGAACAGCTCGAAGGCACCGGCGTCAGCGTGACCCGCGACGGCGACAACATCATCCTCAACATGCCGGGGCATATCACCTTCGATATCGATCGCACCGACATCAAGCCGGAGTTCGAGGACGTGCTGGATTCGGTCGCGCTGGTCCTGGCCGAATACGACCAGACCGGTATCGAGGTCGCCGGGCACACCGACATTACCGGGCGCGTCGAGTACAACATGGACCTGTCCGAACGCCGCGCACAAAGTGTCGGGCGCGCCCTGCTCCGGCGCGGCGTCCAGTCCGTGCGCGTCGACACCATCGGCTTCGGGCCGCATCAGCCCATCGCGACGAACGAGACCGCGGAGGGCCGCGCGATGAACCGGCGCGTCGAACTGACCCTGTTCCCGCTGACCGCAGACTGAGCGCCGGCTACCAGCGGGGTGCATCGGGGATTGTCCGGCCCGGCCCCTGCGGCATCCATCCGGCGCGCCGGGCTGGTAAGCTTGGCCGCCATGGACGCACGTGCACGCCTGTGGGAACTGGCCCGACTGGTCCGCCTGGACCGGCCCGTCGGCATCTATCTGCTGCTGTGGCCGACTCTGTGGGCGCTCTGGATCGCGGCCGAGGGCTGGCCACCGGGTTCGCTGATCTTCATCTTCGTGGCCGGCGTCGTGCTGATGCGCTCGGCCGGCTGCGCGATCAACGACTACGCGGACCGCGACTTCGACGCCCATGTCGCCCGCACGCGCGACCGCCCGCTGGCACTCGGTACCATCACCCCGAACGAGGCACTGGCGACCTTCGCCGTGCTGGCGCTGACCGCCTTCGTGCTGGTGCTGTTCACCAACCTGCTGACCATTCTCTATTCACTGGTCGCGGTGGTGCTGGCCGCCACCTACCCCTTCGCCAAGCGCTTCCACCACTTTCCACAGGTGCACCTGGGCGCGGCCTTCGCCTGGGCGGTGCCCATGGCCTTTACCGCAGTTACCGGGGACCACCCGCCACCGCTCGCCTGGCTGCTGTACGTGACCGTGCTCGCCTGGACCGTGGTGTATGACACCTTCTACGGCATGGTGGACCGCGAGGACGACCTGAAAATCGGGGTGAAGTCCACCGCCATCGCGTTCGGCGAGATGGACCGGCTGATCACCGCCGGGCTCCAGGTACTCGTCTGGCTGGGGCTGTACCTGATCGGGCAGCATGCCGGGTTCGGTGGTTACTACACGGCGGGGCTGGTGATCGTGGGCATGCTGATGTTCTACCAGCAGTTCCTGATCGCCGAACGCGAGCCGGCCGACTGCCTGCGGGCGTTCAAGAACAACCACTATCTCGGCGCCGTGGTCATGCTCGCGATGATCACGGACTACCACCTCGGCACCTGACCGCTTCACGCGCGGGCGAGCGCCAGGCCCTCGACCGACGCGGCTCCCGCCGCCCGCAGCGTGCGGGCCAGCGCATCCAGGGTCGCCCCGGTCGTGACCACATCGTCCACCAGCAGCACCCGCTCGCCCGCCAACTCTGCCTTTACGGCAAACGCATCGCGCAGATTCCGACGCCGCTGAGTACCGCTCAGCGTCTGCTGCGAAGGCGTGGCCCGTACGCGGCGAACGCATGCGGTATCCAGCGGGAGCCCCAGGACCTCGGCGACGCACCGCGCCAGCGGCTCGCACTGATTGAACCCGCGTTCGCGCAGACGCGAGGGGTGCAATGGAACGGGCACCACGCGGGTGGGCAACGGCGTCAACGCATCCCGGCGTTCGCGGGCCGCCTGTGTGGCCAGGTCCACGAGGATCCGTTCGGCCCGGGCTTGACCACTGCGCTTGTAAGCGAGCAGCACCCGATCCAGCGGCCAGGCATAGGCCCATGGTGCCCGCAGGGCGTCTACAGCCAGCGGGCGGCGCTGACAGGCGGGGCAGGCCACCGTCGCCGGCATGGGCGCCGCGCAACCGGGGCACGGCGCCTCCACCCGCACCAGGTCCTCGCGGCAGGCAGGACAGATGGCCCCACCGTCCGGCAACGGGGTCAGACACAAGCCGCAGTGGTCGGGGTACAGCGCCCGGGCCGCCCAAGCGCCCAAGGCATGCAGCGCGCCCGATTGCCGCCCGGCTCGCCTTGGCTTGGCTGAAGGGGTATGAGCCATGATGGTATGCTTCCGCTTTTGCATTCAGGGTAGTCCATGGCGACCAAGACCGTCTCCGCACGCAGTTCGCGGCGCTCCGCCGCGATGTTCGACATCGGCAATCTGATCAGCGTGTCGATTGCCGGCATCCCGCTGTTTGTGGTCAGCAGCGAAGGGGTCGGAGTCGGCTTTATCATTGCCGCGATCATGGGCATCGTGCCGCTGGTACTGTGGTTTGGCGCCTCCATGCTGGTCTACGCCCTGAACAAGCACCATCCCGATCCGCGCGTGGGCCATTTCACGCAGTGGGCGGCCTATCGCTACTACGCACTGATGGGCCTGCTGATCGGGGTCGCCACCTTCTTCCCGCCGGATCTGGCCTACTACCGCGCCTACTGGGCCGTGGCCGCCGCCATCCTGCTGCCATGGACGGTCTACGCCCTGTTCCGCATCTACCGCGAACCCTGGGCCGACGTCGCCATCCCCGCGGAAGCCGACAAGGAGCCACACTCATGAGCGAACCCCGCCACGACTGGAATACCGACGAGGTCGAGGCCCTGCTCGGCCTGCCGCTGAACGACCTGATCTTTCGCGCACAGACCGTGCACCGCGAGCACTTCGACCCCAATGCGGTGCAGGTGAGCACACTGCTGTCGATCAAGACCGGGGCCTGTCCGGAGGACTGCGCCTACTGCCCGCAGAGCGCGCACCACGACGTGGAGCTGGAGCGCGAACGCCTGCTGCCGCTGGAGGAAGTGCTCGAGGCCGCGCGCAACGCCCGCGCCCAGGGTGCGACCCGCTTCTGCATGGGGGCGGCCTGGCGCAACCCCACCGACAAGAACCTCGAACGCGTGATCGAGATGGTCCGCGCCGTCAAGGACGAGGGACTGGAGACCTGCATGACCCTCGGCATGCTGAAGGCCGAGCAGGCGAAACGCCTGTCCGAGGCGGGGCTGGACTACTACAACCACAACCTCGACACCTCGCCGGAGTTCTACGGCCACATCATCTCCACGCGCACCTACCAGGACCGGCTGGAGACCCTGGAGCACGTGCGCGAGGCCGGCATGAACGTCTGCTGCGGCGGCATCCTCGGCATGGGCGAGTCGCGCCGCGACCGCGCGCGCCTGCTGCAACAGATGGCCAACCTGCCGAAGCACCCGGAATCGGTGCCGATCAACCAGCTGATCCAGGTCGAGGGCACGCCGCTGCACGGGATCGAGGACCTCGACCCGCTGGAGTTCGTGCGCACGATCGCCACAGCCCGCATCCTGATGCCGGCCTCCTACGTGCGCCTGTCCGCCGGACGCACCGAGATGTCCGACGAGATGCAGGCCCTGTGCTTCCTCGCCGGCGCCAACTCGCTGTTCTACGGCGACACCCTGCTGACCACACCGAACCCCGGCGAGAACCACGACCTGGCACTGTTCGAGCGCCTCGGCCTGCGCCCGGAGACCAGCCCGGAAGCCCCCGCGGAATCGGACCGGCCCGCCTCCGCATCGGCCTGAGGCAATCGGCCGGTGGCGGGGGACTTTCCCGATCATTTCTCGGCGGTGGCGGCGGATTATGCCCGCCACCGTCCGGATTACCCCGCCGAGCTGTTTGACTGGCTGGCCGCGCACACCCCGCGCCACGAGCGCGCCTGGGACTGTGCCAGCGGCAATGGTCAGGCCGCGCAGGGCCTGCAGCCGCACTTCCCGCAGGTGATCGCGACAGATGCCGCCCCGGCCCTGCTGGCCGCCCTGCCGACAACGACCGGGATCGACCGCGTCGCCTGCGCCGCCGAGGCCTGCGCACTGGCCGATGCCTCGGTGGATCTGGCCTGCGTCGCCCAGGCCGCGCACTGGTTTCGCCATGCCGAATTTCATCACGAGGTTGCACGCGCCCTGCGCCCGGGCGGCCTGCTGGCGATCTGGGGCTACGGCATCCTGCGCGCCGAGGACCCGGCGCTGGACCGCCTGCTGACCGACTTCCACGACGCCACTCTGGCGCCCTGGTGGCCGGAAGAGCGCAATCACATCCGCAGCCACTACCGCGACCTGCCCTTCCCCTGGCCGGAGATCGAGACGCCCGAGTTTCGGATCGACCGCGAGTGGGACCGCGACACCCTGCTCGGCTATCTCGGCACCTGGTCGGCCATCCGCCGCGCGCAGGCGGCCGGCCAGGCCCCCCTGGCCGCACTGGAGCCGGCCCTGCGCGCACTGTGGCCGAACGCGGAGATCACCGCCCGCGTGCACTGGCCGATCTTCCTGCGTGCCGGGCTGCGGCCGTGAGCGACTCACCATGAGCAAGTCGCTGCAGGCTTTCCTGCAGGCCCGTCTCGACGGGGTACGTACGGACAGACGCTGGCGCCGTCTGCGCACGCTGGACGGTCCGCAGCAGCCGGAACAGGTCATCGACGGCCAGCCGGTCGTCGCCTTCTGCTCCAACGACTACCTGGGCCTGGCGGCCGACCCGGCCGTTGTTGCGGCTGCCCGCGAGGCCCTCGACCGCTACGGGGTCGGGGCCGGCGCGGCCCATCTGATCAACGGCCACACCCGCGCCCATGTGGAGCTGGAACAGGCGCTGGCGCGCTTCACCGGACGCGAGCGGGCGCTACTGTTCTCCACCGGCTACATGGCCAATCTGGCGCTGGTACAGACGCTGGCCGGCCGCCACGACACGGTGTTCGAGGACCGCTGGAACCATGCCTCGCTGATCGACGCCGTACGCCTGGCCGGCGCGCGCAGCCAGCGCTATCGCCATGCCGATCCCGGGCACCTGCGCGAACGTCTGGAGCAGGCCCCCGATCGTGGCCACCGCCTGATCGTGACCGACGGGGTGTTCTCCATGGACGGCGACATCGCCCCGCTGCCGGAGCTGGCCGCCCTGGCGCGCGAGTTCGACGCCTGGCTGATGGTCGATGATGCCCACGGCCTGTCGGTGCTGGGCGCGACCGGCGGCGGCAGCTGCCAGCACCACGGCCTCGGCGCGGACGACGTACCGATCCTGATGGGCACGCTGGGCAAGGGCTTCGGCACCGCCGGGGCCTTCGTCGCCGGCTCGGAGGCCCTGATCGAGGCCCTGATCCAGACCGCGCGGCCCTACATCTACACCACCGCAATGCCGGCCGCCCTGGCCGCCGCAACGCTGGCCTCCGTGCGTATCGCCGAGGCCGCCGAGGATCGGCGTGCGCACCTGCAGGGCCTGCTCCAGCGCCTGGGCGCTGGCCTGGACCGGCTCGGCCTGCAGCACCCGCCCCCGGTGACCCCGATCCAGCCGGTCCACATCGGCGACACCCGCCGCGCCAGTGCCGTGGCCGAAAGGCTGCTGGCCGCCGGCTTCCTGGTGCCGGCGATCCGGCCACCCACGGTCCCCGAGGGCCAGGCACGGCTGCGCATCACCCTGTCCGCCGCCCACACCGAGGCTCAGGTCGATGCCCTGCTCCGCGCACTGGAACAGGCCCTCGAGCAGGTAAGCCCGTGAACCAGCGCACAACTCGTTATTGACGTCCTTCACGTTTCCGGGAACCGCCATTCCCCGTTAAAGAACCGTTCAGCAACCCCGCGCGAGTCTGGAGCCGAGCACGGTCGAAAGGAGACGGACCATGGCACGGAAACGCAACCATTCCCGACGCGGTGTACCCACTCATCTGAAGGCGCTGGCGGCCGCGATGCTGTTCGGCTTCGCCGCCGACACCCTGGCCTCCCCGCCGCCCTGGGCACCAGCCCACGGCTGGCGCGCGCAGAACGACCCGGGGTATGCCGGCTACCACGGCTACAGTTACGACCGCTGGGAACACGACTACGGCGTGATGGACGGGCGCTGCAACCGCGACGCGATCGGCGCGGCGATTGGCGGCGGTGCCGGCGCGGTCATCGGCCACCGGGTCGGCGACGGCGATCCGGTGGCCATCCTGATCGGGGCCGCCGGCGGCGCGGTCCTGGGCGGCATGATCGGGCGCCAGATGGACCGCTCCGACCAGGCCTGCATGGGTCATGCACTGGAACTGGCCGAGCCCGGACAGCCCGTGCACTGGGACAATACCCATGGTCAGCCAGTGCACATGACGCCGGGGCGCGTTCGCGACAGCGGCTGCCGCGACTTCGAGATGACGATCGACGGCGAGCGCCATACCGGCATGGCCTGCCCGGACGAACCCGGCCACTGGGAGATCCGCGGATAAGCGCGCCATTGCCCCGAGTGCCCCGGGGGCCTTGAACGCCCCCGGGCACCATCGCCTATCCTGCAGGGCCAACCTGCCCTGACCCGGCCGACGATGCCTTCCGTCCGGCCACCTAAGGGCCGCACAGCACGGAATGGCTCACTCCATGGCCCGGACCCTGCCCGCCAATACGTCCCCGTCCGCACCGGAACGCGTGATCGTTCTGGATGTACTGCGCGGGGTCGCGATCCTCGGCATCCTGGTGATGAACATCCAGTCCTTCGGGCGCATCTCGAGCGAATACATAAATCCAATGGCACTGGGCCCCCTCCCGCTGGGAGACTGGGTCACCTGGGTCGTGGTCCACGTGCTGGCGGACGAGAAATTCATCAGCATGCTGACCCTGCTGTTTGGTGCCGGGATCGTGCTGATGGCCTCGGGCTCGCGCCATCCGGCCGACACCTTCGAACAGCGCTTTCGCCGCCGCATGGGCTGGCTGTTCCTGATCGGGCTGGCACACGGGCTGATCCTGTGGCCCGGCGACATCCTCGCGGCCTATGCGGTGTGCGGGCTGGTGGCCATGCACTTTCGCGACCACCCGCCGATGACGCTGCTGGGCCTCGGGGTCGCGCTGATCGGCGGGCTGACCGCGCTCTGGCTCGTGCTGAGCGCGATCCTGATCTTCCTTGTTCCCGAGCACTGGCTGCAGACGCTCAACGAACGCTACTGGCAGCCCGGCGCCGATGTCGTCAGCGACGAGCTCAACCGGATGTCCCTGCACTGGCTGGCGGCGACCGGCGAGCGGGCGACCGGTGCACTGACGGCTCAGTTGTGGATGTTTTTTTCCGAGCGCCTGTGGCAGATGCTCGCGATGATGTTCATCGGCATGGCCCTGCTGCGGCTCGGCTTCCTTCACGGGAGCTGGTCGCTGGCCGGCTATCGGCGCGTCGTGCTGCTCGGACTGGGCATCGGCATCCCGCTGGTACTGGCGGGGTTGTGGTTCAACACGGCCGTGGAGTGGGATCTGCGCTACTCGATGTTCCTGGGCCGCATCGCGAATCTGTGGGGCAGTGTCGCGATCGCCCTGGCCTGGGTGTCCCTGGTCATCCTGCTGGCCCACCCCGACGGGCGTCGGCGGATCCTGCCCGGCGTCATCCACGCCCTTGAGGCGGTCGGCCGCCTCGCGCTGACCAACTACATCGGCCAGTCGATCCTGGCCGCGATGATCTTCTACGGGATCGGGCTGGGCCTGTTCTCGCAATTCGGCCACCTCGAACTGCTCGGCATCGTACTGGTGATCTGGGCCGTGCAGGTCACCTTCTCCCTGCTGTGGCAGCGCTACGTCGGCGCCGGGCCCATCGAGACCCTCTGGCGGCGCCTGGCGCATTAATTCACCCGAGCCTCCCGAACGCTACAGGAGCCCCCGTTCGGCCATGGATATCGGGGCGTCGGCAATCACCACGTGATCGAGGACCCGCACATCCACCAGCCCCAGGGCCTCGGTCAAACGCCGGGTGATTGCGATATCCGAGCGCGAGGGCTCGGCCACCCCGGACGGGTGGTTGTGGGCCAGGATCACCGCGGCCGCGTTGTGATGCAGCACGCGGCGCACGACCTCGCGTGGGTGCACAGCGGCGCCGTCAATTGTGCCGCGGAACAGCTCCTCGAAGGCGATCACCCGGTGGCGGTTGTCCAGAAACAGGACCGCGAAGACCTCGAAGGGATAGTCGCGCAGGCGCGCTGCGAGGAACTGGCGGGTGGCGGTCGGCGAGGTCAGCGCATCGCCACGTTCCAGGTCGGCCGCCAGGTGCCGCCGCCCCATCTCGAGCACCGCCTGCAGCTGGGCATACTTGGCATCCCCCAGCCCCGGTGCCGCGCAGAAGCCCGCCTGATCGGCCTGCAGCAGGGGCCGCAGCCCGCCGAAACGGCTGAGCAGATCGCGCGCGACATCGACCGCACTCTTGCCGGCCACGCCGGTGCGCAGAAAGATCGCCAGCAGTTCCGCATCCGAAAGCGCAGCCGCGCCGCGTTCAATCAGTTTCTCCCGCGGGCGCTCGGCCGCGGGCCAGTCGGTAATCGCCATCCCCACCTCCCTGTGGTTCGGTCGTTTGGTTCTCGCCGACTCGGTCATCCCGACCGTAGCGCAGAACCGCAGGATGCGTTGAGCAAAGCGAAACGCATCGATTCGGACACCAATAACAAGCATGATGCGTTTCGCTATCGCTCAACGCATCCTACGACCTAGACCCGCGACCCTGCCGGTGGCCCTTGGTCAGTCCTCGAAGCGGGAGATGTCGCGCACCGCGCCGAAGGCGGCGGAGGTCGTCATCAAGGCGTAGGCACGCAGGGCCTGGGAGACCGGGCGGTTCCGCGACTCGGGCTTCCAGGCCTTCGCGCCGCGGGCCTCCATCGCCTCGCGCCGGGCCGCCAGGGTGGCGTCGTCGACGTCGATGCGGATCTCGCGCCCGGGGATGTCGATCACGATGGTGTCGCCCTCCTCGATCAGGCCGATCGCGCCGCCCTGCGCGGCCTCCGGGGAGACGTGGCCGATGGACAGCCCGGAGGTGCCGCCGGAGAAGCGCCCGTCGGTGATCAGCGCGCATTCCTTGCCCAGCCCCTTGGACTTCAGATACGAGGTCGGGTAGAGCATCTCCTGCATCCCGGGACCGCCCTTCGGGCCCTCGTAGCGGATGATCACGACATCACCGGCCTGCACCTGATCGCCGAGGATCGCCTCGACGGCCGCGTCCTGGCTCTCGAACACACGCGCCGGCCCGGAGAACTTCAGGATGCTCTCGTCGACGCCCGCGGTCTTCACGATGCAGCCGTCCGGGGCCATGTTGCCGTAGAGCACGGCCAGGCCGCCGTCCTGCGAGTAGGCGTGTTCGATGTCCCGAATGCAGCCGTTCTCGCGGTCGATATCCAGGCTGTCCCAGGTCTTGTCCTGGCTGAACGCGACCTGCGTGGGCACGCCGCCCGGCGCAGCCTTGTACAGGGTCTCGGAGGCAGCGGCGTGGCGCATCACGTCCCACTGCTCCAGCGCCTGGCCCATGGTGTCGGCGTGGACCGTCGGGACATCGCGGTGGATCAGTCCGCCGCGGTCCAGCTCGGCGAGGATGCCGACCACGCCCCCGGCGCGGTGCACGTCCTCCATGTGATAGAGCTGAGTGGCCGGGGCCACCTTGCACAGGTTCGGCACCTTGCGCGACAGGCGGTCGATGTCCGCCATGGTGAAGTCGACCTCGCCCTCGCGCGCGGCCGCCAGCAGGTGCAGCACGGTGTTGGTGGAGCCGCCCATCGCGATGTCCAGGCTCATCGCGTTCTCGAAGGCCTCGAAGGTGGCGATCGAACGCGGCAGCACGGATTCGTCATCCTGCTCGTAATAGCGCTTCGCAAGCTCGACCACGCGTCGACCGGCCTGTTCGAACAACGACTTGCGCCCGGCGTGGGTGGCCAGCAGCGAGCCGTTGCCCGGCAGCGACAGGCCCAGGGCCTCGGTCAGGCAGTTCATCGAGTTGGCGGTGAACATGCCGGAGCAGGAACCACAGGTCGGGCAGGCGGAGCGCTCGATGGCCTCCACCTCCTCGTCGCTGGCGCTGGAGTCAGCGGCCTTGACCATCGCATCCACCAGGTCGAGGTGGATCACGTTGTCACTGCCCGGGACCTTCACCTTGCCGGCCTCCATCGGGCCGCCGGAGACGAACACCACCGGGATGTTCAGGCGCATCGCGGCCATCAGCATCCCGGGGGTAATCTTGTCGCAGTTGGAGATGCACACCAGCGCGTCGGCGCAGTGGGCATTGACCATGTACTCGACCGAATCGGCGATGATCTCGCGCGAGGGCAGCGAATAGAGCATCCCGCCGTGGCCCATCGCGATGCCGTCATCCACCGCGATGGTGTTGAACTCCTTGGCCACGCCTCCGGCCTTTTCCACCTCGCCGGCGACCAGCTGGCCCAGATCCTTCAGGTGCACGTGCCCGGGCACGAACTGGGTGAAGGAATTGGCAATGGCGATGATCGGCTTGCCGAAGTCGCCATCCTTCATGCCGGTGGCGCGCCACAGGGCGCGGGCGCCGGCCATGTTGCGGCCGTGGGTGGTGGTGCGAGAACGGTAGACGGGCATGATCGGGTCTCGTGAACGTTTATGCAGAAGCGGAATCGTACATAATGAGTCGTACAAACCCCAGTATCCCGAGGTCCAGGCAATGAAAATCGAGGTCGAGAACATCAAGTGCGGCGGCTGTGCCAGCTCCATCCGCAAGGGCCTGATGCAGGTCGAAGGCGTCACTGAAGCCAAGGTCGACGTGGAAGGCGGCGCCGTGGAGGTCCAGGCCCCGGACAGCGCCCGCGAGGCGGTCGCCGCGAAGCTGGCCAGCATGGGCTACCCCGAGGTGGGCTCGGTCTCCGGTCTGCGCTCCGCCAGCGCCAAGGCCAAGTCCTTCGCCAGCTGCGCCGTGGGACGCATGAGCGGCGACTAGCCGGCAACAGGCCAGATGCGCTCATTCCCGCGTATCGCGCCCGCCCTCGTGGCGGGCGCAGCTTTGCTGGGGGTCCTGCTGCTGTGGGGCGCGGCCCAGGCCGGTTCCGGCCTGCCCGTCGCCGAACTCAAGGTCGGCGAGCGCACGCTGACCATCAAGATCGCCGCCAACGAGCCGGCCCGCCGTCAGGGCCTGATGTACCGCGAGGAACTGGCCGACGACCGCGGGATGCTGTTCGTCTGGGACCGCCCGGCGCGTTACGCGATGTGGATGCGCAACACCTACATCCCGCTGGACGTCGCGTTCATCGATACCGACTACCGCATCACCAACATCGAGACCATGGAGCCGCAGACCACCACCCTGCACGAAGCCGAGCGCGACGTGCTCTACGCGCTGGAGGTCAACGCGGGCTGGTTCGCGGAAAACGATGTCAGCGCCGGCGACCGGATCGACGACCTCCCGTGCGCGCTGGGCAAGAAATAGCTCAGATCTCGCACTGATGCGCCCGGCGCGCGCTTTCCCTACACTGTCCGACAAGCCCATCCGCGCGCGGACACGCCCGTGAACCCTCCCGCCACCGCCAGTGCCACGCCCGGCGCGCCCAGCGAAACCCGGGCGGCCCCGCACCCCTCGGAACTCGACTGGTTCCGCGGGGCGGTGCCGTATATCGCCGCGCACCGGGGTCGGACCATGGTCATCGCGCTGGCCGGCGAGGCCGCGCTGGCACCGGAATTCCCGGAGCTGATGCGCGATATCGCCAAGCTGCACGCCCTCGGTGTGCGCGTAGTGCTGGTCTATGGCGTCCGCCCGCAGATTGAGGCCCGGCTCGCCGAGCGCGGTCTGACGCCGCAATACGCGGAGGGCCTGCGGGTCACCGACGCACCGGCGCTGGAGGCCGTGCTGGATGCGGTCGGCCGGCTGCGCCTGCAGATCGAGGGGCTGCTCTCGCGCAGCCTGGGCCAACCGGGCACCGGCAATGCGCGACTGCGCGTGGCCAGCGGCAATTTCGTCACCGCGCGCCCCCTCGGCGTGCGCGGCGGCGTGGACTTTCATTACACCGGCGAGGTACGCGGGGTCGATACCGAGGCCCTGCGCAACCTGCTGGACCGGGAACAGGTGGCGCTGGTCTCGCCGCTGGGCTACTCGCCCACCGGCGAGGTGTTCAACCTCTCCGGCGAGGACGTGGCGACCCAGGTCGCGATCGCCCTGAACGCGGACAAGCTGATTTTCCTGACCGAGGCGGGGGTCCTGCGCGACCCGCAACACGGGGTTCTGGGCCAGCTGACCGTGCCCGCCGCGGAACGGCTCCTGGCAGAGTCGGACGATCTGCCGGAGGAGCTGGCCAATCACCTCAAGAGCGCGATCGATGCCTGCCGCCAGCGCGAGATGCGCGTGCACCTGGTGGACCGTCATGACGATGGCGGGCTGCTGATCGAGCTGTTCACCCGCCAGGGAATCGGCACGCTGGTCTCGCGCGAACCGCTGGAAAGGCTGCGTCAGGCAACGATCGACGATGTCGGCGGTATCCATGCCCTGCTGCAGCCGCTGGAGGCCGAGGGCATCCTGGTCCATCGCGCGCGCGAGCACCTGGAACTGGAGATCGAGCGCTTCCAGGTGCTGGATGCCGACGGTCTGATCATCGGCACCGCCGCGCTGTATCCGTTTGGCGAGGAGGCGGCGGAGATCGCCTGTCTGGCCCTGCACGCCGACTATCGCGGCAGCGGCCGGGGCGACCGCCTGCTGGCGGCGATGGAGTCACTGGCGCGGGAACAGGGAGCCCGACAGCTGTTCGTGCTGACGACCCGCACCGCGCAGTGGTTCCAGGAGCGCGGCTACACGACCGGTCGGGTCGATGATCTGCCACCCGAGCGGCGCGCACACTACAACCAGGCGCGAAACTCCCGGGTCTACACGAAGCGGCTCCAGCCCTGACCTCTGCTGCCTGCCGCAACAGCGTCGTCAGCGGCGACGGCGGGTGACCTCCTCGTTCGAATCCCCCTCGGTTTCGGGCCGGCGATTGATCGGATAGCTGTCGGCGGGCCCGACGAAGGGCTGGATCAGCATGCGGTCGAGCCGCTCCCAGGCGGGGTCACGGAACTGGTTGAGCCCGATGGTCATGCCGTCATGCCCGTCCTGCGGCTGCGCGCGGTAGGTCCCCATGATCCGGTCCCAGAGCGAGAGATTGAATCCAAAGTTGGAGTTGGTCTCGTGCGGATACCAGGAGTGGTGGACGCGGTGAAAGTCCGGCGTGACGACGAACCAGCGCAGCACCCGGTCCACCGCCGCCGGCATGCGCACATTGGAGTGGTTGAACAGGGCCAGCGAACTGAGGATCACTTCGAAGATCAGCACCGCCAGGGCCGGGGCGCCGATTGCGACCACCACCATGGCCTTGATACCGAACGACAGCAGGATCTCCAGCGGGTGGAAGCGCAGGCCAGTGGTCAAGTCGAAGTCGAGATCCGCGTGGTGCATGCGATGCAGCCGCCACAGCGACGGGATGGCATGAAACATCACATGCTGCGCCCAGATCGCGAAATCGAGGACCACGACCGCAATCAGGACGACCAGCCAGAAGGGCAGATCCAGCACCTGCAGCAGTCCCCAGCCCTGGGTCTCGACAAACAGCCCCAGACCCACCAGCCCCGCCGGAAACAGGAACCGGGTCAGCAGCGTGCCGGTAATCACCACACCCCAGTTGTTCGACCAGCGATAGGCCTTGCCCACCGACAGGGGACGCCGCGGCCCCAGGATCTCCCAGGTCGCCATGATCGCCAGAACGGACAACAGGATGCCGATTCGAATAATCGGCTCCTGCGCCAGAAACCAGTCCGCCATGCGTCTTCCAGCTGCGCCCCTGTCTACTGACCGAAACGCGCCTCGTTGCGTTCATGGGCCTCCTGGGCCGCCACGCTCAGGGTCGCGATCGGACGGGCCTCCAGGCGGGCGATCCCGATCGGCTCCCCCGTCTCCTCACAGTAGCCGTATTCACCCAGATCAATACGCGCCAGGGCCGCATCGATCTTGTTCAGCAGCTTGCGGTAGCGATCCCGCGTCCGCAGCTCCAGCCCGGCGTCGGCCTCGTGGGTCGCGCGGTCGTTGGGGTCCGGTTCCTGCCAGCTCTCGGTGCGCAGGTGCTCGAGCGTCTGCTCGGACTCCTCGATCAGCTCGGCACGCCAGGCTTCGAGCTTGGCGCGAAAGTAGTCCAGCTGACGCGGATTCATGTAGGGTTCGTCCTCGGACGGACGATACCCGGACTCCAGGATGGTTTCGGCTTCTTGGCTCATATTGGCCCCTCGCCGGACCGTCTTCCGACCCCATGTCGGAACGGACCCGGCACGACGACAGGTACACCCGATCCAGTATAGGGCACTTCCCCGCACGCACGGCAAACGCCGCGCAACTATCGCCGGACTTCATGGGAATCCATGCACACCATGAGAACCACGCAGCGCCTGATCCAGATCAGTGACACCCACCTGGGCCGCGACCCTGGCCCGATCCGGGCCGGATATCCGGACAGCGACACCCAGCTGGAGCGAATCCTCGATGCCCTGCCCCGGGAACCGGCGGCGGATGTCCTGCTGCTGAGCGGCGATCTGGCCGAGGACCCGGAACCCGTCACCTACGCGCGGCTGACGAAGCTGCTGCGCGCGCGACACGAACCGATGCTCGCGCTCGCCGGCAACCACGACGATTCGAACACCCTGCGCGCGGCGCTGGAGCCCGGAACCTGCCAGGTCCATGGCGAGATAATACTGGGGCCCTGGAAACTGATCGGCCTGGATTCCAGCACCCCCGGCGAGGCGGCCGGACGTCTGGACGCGGCAGAGTGCGAGCGTCTGGAGCGAAGCCTGGCGGCTGATCCGGACCGCCCCACCGTCGTCGCCCTGCACCATCCGCCCGTGACCATCGGCAGTGCCTGGATGGATCGGATGCGGCTGCTGGAGCCAGAGACGCTGTTCGCAGTGCTTGACCGCCATCCGCAGGTACGCGCCTGCCTGTTCGGGCACATCCACCAGGACTTCCGGACCCGGCGGGGTTCGATCGAGCTCCTAGGCTGCCCTTCGACCTGCGTGCAGTTCACGCCGGGCTCCGAAGCGTTCGCCGTGGATGCGGCCATGGAAGCCGGCTACCGCATCCTGGATCTGCACCCGGATGGGCGATTCGATACACAGGTGGTCCGCGTACCGGGGACCCGTATTGCCATGGAACCCTCGGCATGAATACGCCAGACGCTCGCACCCAGGCCCTGCAGCGGTGGCTGGAAACCCTGGCCGGGGATTTCGAGGATCTGCGGCTGCTGCGTGCGGATGCGAGCTTTCGCCGCTATTTCCGCGCACGGCGGGACGGGGTATCGGTCGTGATCATGGACGCCCCGCCCGAACGCGAGGCGACCCGGCCCTTCGTGCGGATTGCGCGGCTGCTGGAGAACCTGGGGCTGCGGCCGCCCCGAATACTCGAACACGACGCCGACTCGGGCTTTGTGCTGCTGGAGGACCTGGGGGACCGTACCTTCACCCAGGCCCTGGCTGAAGGGGCGGACGAATGGCCGCTGTACCAGCGCGCCCTGGATACACTGGCCATGCTGCATCGGCGCTGGCCCGAGCAAGGCCGCGCTGATCACATCCCCCCCTATGACCGCGAGCGCCTGCTGGCAGAAACGGCCCTGTACGCGGACTGGTACTGGCCTCGACTGAACGACCAGGCGATGCCGGAACCCATGCGTGCCGATTTCGACGCCGCCTGGCATCAGGTACTGGATGCCCTGCCGAGCCTCCCTGACACCCTGGTACTGCGTGATTTCCATGTCGACAACCTGATGCTGCCTCCCGGCAACGAGCAGGCCTGCGCGCTGCTGGACTTCCAGGATGCGGTCATCGGCAGCCCCGCCTATGACGTGGTCTCGCTGCTGGAGGATGCGCGCCGCGAGGTCTCGGCCGACACAGTCACCCGCGGCCTTGAGCACTATCTGGCGAACTCCGACATTCCCCGCGCGTCGTTCATGGCGCACTATCACGTGCTGGGCGTGCAGCGCACGGTGAAGATCCTGGGTATCTTCGTGCGCCTCGCCGAACGCGACGGCAAGCCCCGCTATCTGGAGCACCTGCCGCGTCTGCACGGGCTGCTGGAGCAGGGCCTGCGCCACCCCGAACTGGGGCCGGTCGCTCGCTGGTTCGCCGCCCACACGAACAGGCAGCACGCCTGATGCGCGCGATGATCCTGGCTGCCGGACGTGGCGAGCGCATGCGGCCGCTGACCGACCATTGCCCGAAGCCACTGCTGCCGGTCGCCGGGCGCCCGCTGATCACCTACACCCTGGAGCGCCTGGTCCGAGCCGGCTACGGCACAGTGGTAATCAACACCGCACACCTGGGCGCACAGATCCGCGAGACGCTGGGGGCCGAATACGCAGGCACGCGACTGTTGTACTCCGAGGAACCGGAAGGGGCACTGGAAACCGCAGGTGGCATCCGCCAGGCCCTTCCCCTGCTGGGCGACGCGCCGTTTCTGGTGGTCAATGGCGACGTCTGGTGCGAGCACCCGCTCCACCCTCCCGCCCAACCAGTGCTCGCGGAAAGGGGCCTGCTCGCACACCTGGTGCTGGTGGACAACCCGCCGCACCACCCGGAGGGCGATTTTCGGCTGTCCGGCGGGCGGGTGTCGCTGGATACTGGCACGCCGCTGACCTTCAGCGGCATCGGCTGGTATCACCCCGCGCTGTTCGCGGGCCTGCCCGAAGGGCGCCGCCCACTGGGGCCCCTATTGCGCGAGGCCATCGACGGCGGGCGGGTGAGCGGAGAACACTACGCGGGCGACTGGCGCGACATCGGCACGCCCGAGCGCCTCGCGGCGCTGGAGGCGGATATCGACCGGCGCCGCGATTACGGCTTGATATAGGTGTAGCCCGCGCGCTGCAGCCGAGTCAGCTCGCCGATTCCCGAGGGCACACGGTCCTCGGGCTGGGCATCATGCAGATCGTCCAGCGCGATGCCGCGCTTGTCCAGGGTGTTGCCGCAGACGAGGAACCGCACATCCTGCATCTTCAGAGTGTCCACGGTACTGCGAAGGTCAGGATCGTCCTTGGCGTGCTGCAGCAGGCTGACCCCGCCACCGTGCATAACAACCTTGATCTCCAGGCGATCCACACCACTCCCGTCGATATGGTTCTGCAGATTGCGCAGGGCGTTGAGGTGCAGGGCCGGGTCATCGGCGTTGATGTGGTAGACCACCTGCAGCTTGTCGTCGGCCTCGGCCAGCTCGCCGGCGCGCTCGGACGAGAACAGGGCCCAGGTGCCCCCCAGCGACAGGAGAAAAAGCGCCCCGGCCAGGAGCCAGCCGGGGCGCGCGAGAAACGAGAGTGGTTTCATCTCCGGGGCGGGGCCTCGGGTCTACCCGTGACGTCCAGGTTCATACCTTGATGTAGATCCAGCCTTCGGCCTGGCGACGCGCGGCCTCGGCTACGCCGGAATCGATCTGTTCGGCCTGCGGGAGGATGTCCACCGTGCCCCCCTCCTCGCGCGCCAGGCGGTCGAGGGTCTGGGCACAGGCCGTGAAGCGCAGACTCGAATATTCCTCGCTAAGTGCAGCGACCCGCTCGGGGTACGGGGCTCGGTCCGTGCGCAGGAAGTCCATCGCGTTGTTGTGCACCACGACCTGCACGTTCAGCTCGCGGCCATCGGCCGCCGCGTCGCGGTACATCGCCTCGATGTCGTCCAGCAGCTCGGCCATCGATTTCGGATCAGCCTCGTTGATATGCAGCAGGATCTGGTCGGTCTCGGTCGCCGCGACGACCTGCGGGGCAGAGCCGCCAGTTTGATCACGACCGGCAATCTGCGCCGTCTCGCCGGCATCACCACTGATCCAGGCGGTCGGCTCGCCGCTGCCGAGGAAGCCGGCATCGCGTGTAATCTCGTAACCTGCCAGGGATCCCAGCACCAGCGCCACGACCCCGGCCGCCATCGACGGGAACCAGTGGCTGCGCGAGGCTCGAGGGATCCGGCAGCGCCCGGCATCGGACTGGGCCACGGGCACGTCCTGATAGGCCATGCCCACCAGCTCCTTGAGCTGGTGCATGTCGCAGACCTCGCGGCTCAGCCGTTCGCTGGAAGAGATCAGTTTCAGTGTATTGAGACGATCCTCGGGCGAGAATTCGCCATCGACGAACGCATTGAGAATCTCCTCGCTGGGGCGATCCTGCGCATTGAGACGGTGTTCAGCCATGCCGATTCCTCACTACCTGAAGATGGGGTCCATCGGCCGCTTGCCCCTGGTCGGCCTGCTGCTCCAACAACACCTTTTTCAGTTGCGCCCGAGCCCGGCTCAGGCGGCTCATTACGGTCCCGATCGGCACATCCAGCACCTCCGAGACTTCCGAATATGCAAACCCTTCCAGGTCCACAAGCGACACCACCTGCCGGTGATCCGCGCTCAGCTGCGCCATCGCACGGTGGACATCCGACACCATCCGGTTGCGTTCGGTCTGCATCTCCGGACAGTCCTCACAGGGCAGCTCCATGCTGTCCACGTCCACCGTATCCTTCTGCCGCCACCCCCAGTCCCGATAGCAGTTGGTCATGATACGGAACACCCAGGCCTTCAGGGCGCTCTCGTCCTTCAGCGATTTCAGCCGGGTCAGGGCCTTCATCATCGCTTCCTGCACCAGGTCGTCGGCCAGGGCGGCGTCGTGACACCAGGCAAAGGCCATGCGGTACATCTGCGGTCGAAGGTCACAGACCTTCTGGCGCAGCCGCCTCTGTGCGAACCAGGTCGCCATGTTGTATTTCCTCCATCCGCAGGGCCGTACGTGCGGCCTTGCTTGTTCTTGTACCTTGTAGGACGCTACCCAACGCAGCGCTATTCCGGACCACACAGCGTCCCCTTTGTGGACTGTGTCCCGAATCCCAGCTTCAGGATACCCAATGCCCTTCGATCCGCAACAACTGGAAGCCTCTTTTGCGTTCGACCCCGAGACCACCCGTGACCTGCGCGAGCGCTGGTCACGTCTGATCACCAATGCCGTCTGGGGCGACCTGAAGACCGGGACCATCGGGGCAGTACCCCGTCTGCGCAAGCGCCTGCTGGAGCTGGGCGAGAACCTGCGGTCGCTGCTGTCCGACCGCGCCTGGATCCCGCACGAACGTGAACGCGTGAAGGGGGCGATGGCGGCTGCACTCAACCTGCGTGACAGCCTGCAGCAGACCGACCGTGCGGCGAAGCTGCTGAACGGGGGCGAGGATTTCGCGGCCTTCGAGGCCGACTACCTGGCCTTTCGCAAGGCGCTGCTGACCTTCCTCGAACAGCACGAACAGGTCTGGGGCGACCTCCTGGAAAGCCTCTACGACGACGCGCCAGACGAGGACTAACTTTGGGCCAGGAGATCGCCGACGAGCACTTCGACGCAAGGGACTACGAGCGCTTCCGCGCCGCCCTGGGCCGCGAGACGGCGCTGCTGCACGAATGGCTGGAACAGCAGTCGGATGGCCCGGTGGCCCCGCCACGGCTCGGGTTCGAGATCGAGGCGTGGCTTTGCGACGCGGCCGGCCACCCCCTGCCGGTCAACCAGGGGGTCCTCGAATCCATGGACAGCCCGCTGGCCACGCTGGAACTCGCCCAGTTCAACCTCGAACTCAACTCGTCGGTCTTCCAGATAGGCCCCGGGTGCTTTGCCGCGATCCTCTCGGAGCTGAACGAGACCCTGCGCCAGGCGCGCCGCGCCGCACGCCACCACCAGGCTGAACTCCTGATGGCCGGCACCCTCCCGACTCTCCAGCCGGCGGACCTCGGCCTGCACCACATGTCGCCCCAGGCGCGTTATCGCGCGCTGAATACGGCAGTGCTGGAACAGCGTGCGCAACGACCGCTTCAGCTCGATATCGTCGGGCGCGAGCATCTGCAGCACGCCCACCGCGACGTGATGCTGGAGGCCCTGGCCACCTCGTTCCAGGTCCACACGGAAACGCGTCCCGCGATCGCTCACCGCGCCTACAACGCCAGCCTGGTGGCCAGCGCCCCGGTACTGGCCGCGGCCGGCAATACCCCGTTCGTGTTCGGTCATGACCTGTGGTGCGAGAGCCGTATCCCGGTGTTCGAGCAGTCGGTCGAGGTGGGGGGCTTTGCCGACAGCGCGCGCGGCCCGATTCGCCGCGTGACCTTTGGCACGGGCTATCTGCATCACTCGATCGGCGAACTCTTTACCGAGAACCTGGAGCACTTTCCGGTCCTGTTGCCGGCCAGGCTCGATGCCCCGCCGCGGGAGCTACGGCACCTGGCCCTGCACAACGGGACGATCTGGCGCTGGACACGACCCATCGTGGGCATCGACGAACGCGGCCGCCGCAACCTGCGCCTGGAGTTCCGCTGCCTGCCGGCCGGGCCAACACTGATCGACATGCTGGCGAACACGGCGTTCGCGATGGGGCTGACGGAGCACCTGATTCACGAATCGCCCGACGGCACACTGGGCACACCCTTCTCGGAGGCACGCGACAACTTCTACAATGCCGCGCGCTACGGACTGGACGCCCGGCTGCGCTGGGGACACGCGGAGCCGGAGCCGGCCCCCCGGCTGATCCGACGGCACCTCCTACCCCGAGCCGCCGCGGGACTCGAGCGTCTGGGGGTGGACCCCGCCGAGTCCAACAGCCTGCTCGGAATCATCGCGGCGCGCACCGCCACGCGGCAGACCGGGGCCCAGTGGCAACGCGACTGGGTCGAACGTCACGGCCGAGACTGGTCCGGTCTCGTACGCGCCTATCGCGGCTGGCAGAACACCGGCTCGCCGGTCCACACCTGGGGACTCTGACTCAACCCATGACCCAAGACCTGCCTGAACTCCACGAACTGCCCGATGGCTTTCTCGACGCCACCCCGCAGAACCTGCACGAGTGCGTGCCGGAGCCCACACTGATCCACCTGGAGGGGCAACGCCGCCCGGCGGTCGCGGTCGTCCTGCTGCTGCATGGCAACGAGCCCGTGGGCCTGCAGGCGGTCCAGCAGCTACTGCGGTACTACACCGGGAAGCCCCTGCCGCGGGCCCTGACGCTGATCATCGGCAACCCGCGGGCCGCGGCCGTCAGCCAGCGCCATCTCGACGAGCAGCCGGACTTCAATCGCATCTGGCCCGGCACCGAGCAGGCGGGATCGCCCGAAGCCGAGCGCTTCGCCGAGGTCTGTCGCCGCCTGGAACAGCGCGGACTGTTTGCCGCGGTCGATCTGCACAACAACACCGGACGCAACCCGCATTACGCCTGCATCAACCGCCTGGACCCGGCCTTCATGAACCTGGCGGCGCTGTTCGGGCGCACGGTGGTCTATTTCACGCGCCCGCGCGGCGTTGCCTCGATGGCCCTGGCGCGGATCGCCCCCTCGGTGACGCTGGAATGCGGCCCGCCGAATGACGAGTCGGGCATCCAGCACGCCTTCGAGATGCTAAATGCGGTACTGCACCTCGATCACTTTCCGGAACATCCACCGCGTGCCGGCGATATCGAGATCTTCCACACCGTGGCCCAGGTGCGGGTGCGACCCGGGCTGCAGGCCGGGCTGGACGCGCAGCACGATGTTCGGCTCGAACCCGACCTGGATCGCCTGAATTTCCAGCTGCTCCCGGCCCGTTCAACGCTGGTACATGTCCGCCCGGAGGTGGACAGCCCGCTGGTCGCGATCGCAGAGGATGGAAGCGAGGTCACGGCGGACTATCTGGAGACGCGTGGCGACGAGATCCGGCTCAAGCGCGCCGCCATGCCATCGATGCTGACGCTGGACTCACGGGTGATCGCGCAGGATTGCCTGTGCTACCTGATGGAGCCTCTGGCCCTGCCATGAGGCTAGAGATCCACCCCTGACGCATCAGGGACAGACCCCGCTGTTCCTACTTCTTGCTACTGGTGCGGCGCTTGGTCGCGGTGGCACCGGTCTTGCCGTCGTTCAGGCTGATGATCTGCGTCTTGCTCGTGCGATGGCGGTAGATCTCGCGCAGGTAGCGAATCGCCTGTTTGACGTTCTCGCGACTCAGACGGATGTCGTTGATCGAGACAAAGCTCTTCTCGTCGCTGCACATCTCGCGATACTTCTTCTCGTACATCGGCTTGATCGCGTACCAGTTGGTATCAAGGATGCGCGTCGGATTCTCGAATTCATTGAGCATCTCGTCCACGCACTGCTCGTCGAATTCCTCGGCCCGAATCAGGTCCAGGACCGCATGGTCGAGGGTGTCGTCGAAGCGGGTCTTGTCATTGGCGAAGCAGCGCTTGATGTACGCCACGAACAGGGTCAGAAAGTCGTCCGAAAGACAGGGGCTCTTCACCACCAGCGTGGTCAGCGACAGGTTGGCCGAGGCCCCGATGACCAGGGCATAGCGCTTGAGCGTGGTGTTCGGGAACAGCCCGTTCAGGTGGGTCTTCAGCCGGTTCAGGTCCATGTAGGACAGCTTGTAGTCCTTCGGCAGCGACAGGATCGTGACGATGGACGAGCAGTTCTTGAAAAAGTGCAGGTCGCGCAGATGGACCGCATCCATGCTCGACTCCTTGTACTTCTTCAAGGCCTCCCGGTAGCGCGGGGCATCGATCGGCAGCAGGCTGATGCCCTCGATCGCCTCGGTCTGCTTGTTGAAATGCGGCAGATCGATGGACCGGTAAAACAGGTCGTCGATATCCAGCGAGCCCTGCCCGACCGGGGCCTGCTCACCGGTCGCCACCTCGGACTCCGCGTAAGCCACGGCCACCGGCCCCGCCAGGCTCATGAACAGGTCATTCGCATCCAGGCGGATCGTCTCGCCGATGTCGACCCCCGCGCGGCGGAAATAGTCTTCGTCGTAGTCAGTGGTGACCGCCTGCGCGGTCAGGATGTTGAAGATCTGCTGGGAGATGTACTGGTTGGCGTACTTCTCCATGGCGTTGACGTCGACATTGCGGATATTGCCGTCGTCGGTCTCCTCCGCGTAGCGCATGATGTCGTTGGAGATCAGCATCATCGCGTTCCAGGGACGGATGCGGTGCATCATGTCCTCGTCGCGCGTCTCCTCGGCCTCGAAGTTGTAGGAGAAGTCCCATTCCTCCGCGAGATACTTGCACAGCAGGCGCCCGGCATTGATGTGCAGCGCCTCGGACATCTCCACCCGGTTGTCCTGGATGTTCGGCAGGATGCAGATGCCGGCGGCAAAGATCGGCTCGAACACGAACGAGTGGTCGCGGTTGGCCTTGTCGCGCTTTTCCAGCTTCGGGTCGAAGGTCTTGCGCATGTAGGAGTACTGCTGCGCCAGCCCGAATTCCGAGGCCATGCCGGAGCCCGTACCGCCACCCGCGCTGAAGATGTAGAAGTACAGCCGCGACTGGTTCGCCTTGATGCCGCAGGAATCGATCAGATAGGAGTGGATGAATTTCCAGTCCTCGTTGGAGAACTGATCGGTGTCCTTGTTGAGGATGATGCGCGCGAGGTACTGACCCAGGATGGGCGCGTTACCGGCCCCGCCGGCATGCACCTCGGACAGGTCCATGATCTTCATCTTGTTGTAGTTGTCGATGAAGTTGTCCTGTCCGGCACGGCTGGAGAAGCGGATACGCCCCTCGATGTCCTTGTCGAGATCGCCCAGCATCACCATCGGCTCAATCAGGAACACCGGCTTCACGGCATTGGACGGCGGCAGGTTCAGGCTCTTGCGGATCCAGCGCAGCGGCCGCATCTCCTTCTCGCGCCCCCCGTTCTCCTCGTTGTCCAGCTCGCGCATGTATTCCGAACGCGCGCTGTGGACCAGCGCCGCCACGTCCAGGGCCACATTGGAGCCGCAGCGCCCGACGCCGATCAGGCACACCGACGGGAAGCACTGCTGCTTGTGCTCGTCTGCAGCGCCGCCCTTGGTCAACCGAGGGAAAACCGTGCTGCGCAGGTGATCGAGATTCTCGAGAATCCGATCGAGGTCACGCTCGGTAAAGTAGTGTGGCTCTGCGCGATCCTGGGTGGTGCGCATCGACGCGCGACTGGCACCCGCGGCCGGCATGGCCATGCGCGGCCGCGATGGTGGCGCCGCCACGACCCCTTCAGTCAGGGCGTTGTCCGCATCCTCGGGCGGGTTCTCCGGCGTAGTATCGCTGGGCTTGGACGTGGACATGCCTGTACTCCTGTGTGAATCGCCAAAAGTGAGCGCTGGTTCCTTGCGCCTCGCACTAAAGCATGGCGAGGGCGGGGTTTCAACCAGACAGGAGCCACGGGCCGACTGGCCACGTATGGCAAGGGATCACGCGACAGAGAAGCGTTCGACGAGCGAGCAGGCCGTCACCCTAAAGACGGACGACGCGGGGAAGCATCATCCAGGAAAACTCAGCCGTCGCGCTCGACGCGCTCGAGCACCTGGGAGACGTGGTCACCCTTGCGGTAATTCGGCAGATCACGCTGCATGTCGGCCAGGGCCTTTTCGCGCGCCTGCTCACTGTCATACCAGCGGTAGGACTCCCAATCGGGACCCAGCAGGTGCGGCATACCCATGGTGCTGCCTTCCGGCAGGCGGATGCGGATTCCGTAACGTTTCATGGAGTTCGTCCGATATTGATCGCAATGAGCCGGGCCGGCCGGAGCGCAGTCTAGCCGAGCCCTGGAAGGCCAGCAACAAACCGACGCAGCACCCCCAGAACAAAAAAGGGGCTGCCGAAGAAGCAGCCCCTTTCGGGAAGACGGTGGTGGCTACGCCCTGATTCGAACAGGGGACCCCATCATTATGAGTGATGTGCTCTAACCAGCTGAGCTACGTAGCCACGCGGGCTGCGAATTCTCCGGAGCCGCCCGCTCAAAGTCAAGTAGATGCGCGAAGCGAGCGGGTCAGATCTGCAGGCGCTCGACCACCCGTCCGTTCTTCAGGTGCTCCTCGAGGATCTCGTCGATATCGTGCTCGTCGTGATAGGTGTACCAGATACCCTCGGGATACACGACCGCGACCGGGCCCTCGTTGCAACGGTCCAGGCAGCCTGCGGTGTTGACCCGCACCTGTCCCTTGCCGTGGATCCCCATCGCCTTGGCGCGATCCTTCGCGTAGGCGCGCATCTCGGTCGCCCCGTGGTCCTCGCAGCAGTTGCCGTCTTCGCGGCAGTTGGTGCAGAAGAAGATGTGGCGTTCGTAGTAGCCCATCGTGTGCTCCGTCATTCAATCAACGCATCATAGCGCGGGATGCGAAAAATCCGGTTACTGGAAGCGATAGACCAGACTCACGTCGGTAATGGTGTCGGTATTCTCGGTGCCCGGCTCGACATCGGTGTTGTGCTTGACCGTGAAACTGGTGCGCAGCGCCAGCCGGCTGGTCATATCCGCGGTGAGCGAGAGGATGTTTTCAATCTCGGTGTTGTCCGAACCATAAAGGATCAGCAGTTCGTCGGTCAGGCGCGCATTCTCGGAAAAATCCCAGCGAAAGTTGCCCCCAAAGCGGGCCACGGGCTCACGTTCGGTGCTGCCCTCGGTACGCTGCTTGTACTGCCGCATACCGCCACCCACTTCGGCGTCCAGCTTGACCGTCTCGCGATCCACCAGCCGGCGACCGTAACCGCCGGTAAGCGAGCTTTGATACACATAACTGCTGAACCGATCACGCTCGTAGCGTGCAGCGCCGAACAGGTAATCGTGTTCGCCCAGCTTGCGGTCCAGCTGGTAACTGCCGACATAGCGCTGCCCGGTCGTATCGTCGTCTTCCTCGTGGTAATACCCGTCCAGACGAATCCGATTGCGCCATTCTTCCGCCGTGTGTTGCGAGCGGAAGCGGGCGTTGGCCGTAGTCGACTCGGTGTTACCCGTGGTCTTGGAAGCCCCGAGCTCGATACTGGTCTCCCAGCCTTCTGCATCCCAGGCGATGGCGGGCAGGGCTGGTATGCTCACCAGCATGAACAGGGCAAGCGAGGAACGAACAGGGTTGGAAAAACGCGGCATGGAACCTCTCCCGGGACAGAGTAATGGGGACGAAACCCTAGCAAAGCCCCTTGGTGCGTCGGACCAACCGCCCCGGTTTCAGGGTCTTTCCGCGGCGGACCAGTGCGTGCACTGCGGGCTGTGCCTGCCGCACTGTCCCACCTATGCCTGGCACCGCGTCGAAGGGGACTCTCCGCGCGGGCGCCTGACCCTGATGCAGGGGCTGGCCCAAGGCCGACTGGAGCCGCAGGCGCACCGGCTGCGCGAGCACCTGGAGGGCTGTCTCGGCTGTCGCAGCTGCGAGGCCGTCTGCCCGGCACGCGTGCCGTTCGGTGCCTTGATGGATCGCGCGCGCGAGATCCTGGAGGAGAACCCGGAGGAGGACCGCCCCGCCACCGCCCGTTGGCGCCAGTCCCTGCAGGCCTCGGCCCTGCGCCACGAACCCCTGCGCGCCCTTGGTGGCATCGCTGCCCGCGCCGCGCGCAAGACCGGGGTCCAGCGCTGGCTGCGCCCCGGCCAGCCGTTGTGGCGCACCCTGGACCATACTCGTGCCTCGCTGGCCCCGGCGCCGCGGCTGGCGGACACCGTGGCCCCGGAACACGCCGATGCTCTGCTGTTTACCGGCTGCATGGATCGCTTCTTTACCGGGCCGGACCTGGAGGCCGCCCTCGCCGTGCTGAACGCGCTCGGGTTCCGGGTCGCAGTACCGCGCGGACAGGTCTGCTGCGGGGCGCTGGAACAGCATGGCGGGCGGCCACAGACAGCGAGCGCCCTGCAACAGCGCAACGAGGCGGCCCTGACCGGCGAGACACCCGTGATCGCGCTGGACAGCGGTTGCGAGGCCACGCTGCGCGAAATCCCCAACGGCCGCCTGGGGGGACGCAGCATGAGCTTGACCCGGTTCCTGAGCGAACACATCAAGGCCGAGCCCGTGCCTCCGACCTGGCGCACCAGCCCGGTACGCGTCGCGCTGCATCTGCCCTGCACCCTGCGCAACGTGACGCGCGAGACCCGCAACCTGACCGCACTGCTGCAACGGCTGCCAGGCGTCACCCTGACGGACGTGTCCGGCGCCCCGAACTGCTGCGGTGCGGGCGGCACCGCGATGCTCGCGCTGCCGGAGATGTCCGACGGGCTGGGCGCGGCCACCCTGGATGCGCTGACCGCCGATGCCCCGGAGATGATCGTGAGCCCGAATGTCGGTTGCAGCGTCCACCTGCGCGCCCTGGCCGAAGATCGCGGGGGGCCGTCCGTCCTCTCGCCGGCCCGCTTTCTCGCCAGCCGGCTAGATTCCAGCGCCTCCGCGACCTGACGACCACAATCGCTTGCGTTACGCTTGAACCATTCCCTGCAAAACGGGCATTACCATGCGCAAACTCAGCCCCCTGGATCACCTGATCGGCCAGGCCGATGCCTTCGTCAAGGTCGTGGCCGGCCATGCCCGTTCCACCGGCCGCCCGTCGCCCGGGGGCGATGACTGGCCGCACCTGGAAGCGGAAGACCGCCAGCTGTCGACCCGCCTGATGCGGGTCAACCATGCCGGCGAGGTCGCCGCCCAGGGGCTGTACCAGGGGCAGATGCTGACCGCGCGCAATCCACAGATTCGCGAGCACCTGGACCAGGCCTCGCGCGAGGAAGGCGACCACCTGCACTGGTGCGCGCAGCGTGTGCACGAACTGGGCGGCCACACCAGCCTGCTGGGGCCGTTCTGGTATATCGGTTCGTTCGGGCTCGGCGCCGTGGCGGGACTGGCAGGGGATGCCTGGAGTCTGGGCTTTATCGACGAGACCGAGCGCCAGGTCGAACGCCACCTGGACCGCCACCTGGAGCGCCTGCCAAAGAGCGACGAGACCTCCGCGCGCATCCTCGAGCAGATGAAGCAGGACGAGGTCGAACACGGAGCGCATGCGATGGCGATGGGCGGCAAGCCACCCCCCTGGCCGGTACGCAACGTGCTGATGCCGCTCACCTCAACCGTGATGACACGCACCGCCTACTGGATCTGAGACCTGCTCCGGAACGCTGGATCCGCCTGCGCTATTCGTCGGCCGGGATGTCGCAGCGGTTGGGCAGGTCGAAGTGCTCGATGCCCTCGAGGATGCCACGCGCATAGGTCGCGTCGGCAAAGAAGATGCGCTGGAATCCGCGCAGCCCTTCCAGCTCCGGCTGGTGATTCCCGACCACGACCCCGAGCAGCCGCCCGCGCAGCATGTCCTCGTCATTGCCGGAGTCCCCGGCGACCAGCACATGTTCGAGCGGGATGCCCCACTTGTCGGACAGGTAGCGCACCGCGAGCCCCTTGGAGGCACGCACCGGGAGCAGATCCAGATAGCGCTTGTGCGAGTAGATCACACGCGCGTGCAGGTCTTCGCGGTACAGGCGGGTCTCGATACTCTCGGCATCCAGCCCCCCTGGAGGATCAACGAAAAAGCTCACCTTGAACGCCCGCTGGTCCTCCTCGGGCTGCAACTCCAGCCCGGGCACCTTCAGCAGGCACTCGCGCAGGCGATCGGGCTCCCAGCGATGACTGATATGCCGCGCCCAGCCGCGATCCTCGGTGCGCTCCGTCCCGTAATGGATCTCGCTGCCCACCGAGGTGATCCAGACGTCTGGCGCGGGCACGCCGTGCTCTTCCAGCACGGCCGCGGCGGAATCCAACCGCCGGCCCGTGGCCACGCCGAACACCACCTGCTTGCGGTGGCGCTTGAGCCAGGCGACAAAGGCCCGCGTGGCCTTGTCGTCGCCCAGCAAGGTGTTGTCGATGTCCGTAATCACGGCACGATCGGCCTTGGCCAGCCGGCCGGAGGTCGAGCGCTGTTCGCGCCGTGTCTGGCGTACCTCCTTGCTGAGCGCCTTGACGAGCTTTACGTACTTCTCGGCGTGACCATCCCAGGAGTAGTGCTGGCGCACGCCCTTCAGGCCCGCGCGCGAATAGCGCTGCCAGCGCGGGCGGTCCGCGAGGATGCCCTGGATCGCGTCGGCGATCCCTTCCGGGTCCAGCGGGTCCACCAGCAACCCGTTGTGGCAGCGCGAGATGATCTCTTCGGGGCCCCCGTCGTTGGTGGCGACGATCGGGGCCCCGCTGGCGGCAGCCTCGATCAGGGTCAGGCCAAACGGCTCGGTCAGCGCCGGATTGACGAACACCCCCTTGCTGGACGCGACCAGGCGGTAGAGGTCGGGCACGTCCTCGGAGCTGTGGTGCTTCGGATAGGCCACACGGCCGTAGAGGTCATGGCGGTCGATGCGCAGCAAGAGATCGGTCAGTACGTCGCGCGCGCCCTTGTCGAGGTCGCGGATGTCATCCCGATTACCGGCCACGATCACAAGATTGGCGTTCTCGCGCAGCCACTCGTTGCCGGCGTAGGCCTCGACCAGTGCGCGGATGTTCTTGCGCTCGTCGGCCCGGGAGAGCGCCATGATCAACGGGCGCTCGGGCTTTTGCAGGAACCGCCGGATCTCGGGCCAGATCGGTGGCTTGCGCTGGCCGCGTTTGGGCGGATAGAAGCGCTCCAGGTCGGTCCCGGGCGGGATCACCTCCATGCGCTCGGGCTGGTAGTTGTCGTAGGTCGCGTACTGCTCCCCGATCTCCTGGCGGGTGCTGGCGATCACCCGATGGGAATGGGCCAGGGCCTCTTCCTCGGCGTGGATGCGGGTGGTGATGTTGTAGCGCGACTCGATGTCGTCGTCGGACATCCCGCCCTCGCGCAGGCGCTCGCGCTTGACCCGCCCCAGGGAATGCCCGGTCTGGAGCATCGGCGCGCCCAGCAGGTTGGACAGGCGCACCGCCACATGCCCGGCATCGGCGTAGTGCCCGTGAATCACATCCGGGCGCAGCCCGACCTCGCGGATATGCCCAAGGGCGTTGTCGGCGAAGCAGTCGAGATAGGGCCAGAGCTTTTCCTTGCGCAGGTAGCGTTTAGGCCCGCAGTCCAGACGCACAATAAAGGCGCCATCGCCCAGTGGCTCCTCGCGTTCGGCGTAATCGTCCGCGACCCGGCCGTCGACAATGCGCCGTGTGAGCAGGTCGACCCGGCCCACCTGCGGGTGTCGCGCCAGTGCCCGCGCCAGCTCGACCACATAGAGTGTTTGTCCGCCGGTGTCGGCGTCGCGTCCCAGTTCCAGATCCCGGCCCCGGATCAGGCCGTGGACACTGACCAGGACAAGGTACAGGCCCTCGCCGTCACGGGCCTTGCTCTGGGTCTTTTTCATCGACGCACATGCCTCATGGCAATTCCGGTTCGGGGCTGTCGAACAGGCTCATGGTATCGGGGTTGTCGAGCAGGGCCTGCGACACCAGCACGGCGGTCGCCGACCAGGTCTGCTGGTAGTTTGCGCGCCGACCGATCAACCGACCGTGACGACCGTCGTAGTACTCCGGCCAGTCATCGCGATGCAGCCGCTCCGCCGCTACCGCATGCACGCTGCGCGCGAGATCCGGGCGCCCGACCCTCAGGGCGGCGCCCGTAAACGCCCACAGCAACGCCGGCCAGTTGCCGCCATTGTGATAGGACCACGGCGTGTTCTTGGGGTCGGAGCCGGTCAGCAGGCGCCATTCCTCTCCGCTCATCGCCGGGTAGCAGATCTTCACCGGCATGGTCCCGATCAAGTCCTCGAAGCGCTGCTCGAAGGTCTGCATGATCGAGCGCGACTGGCGCTCGTCGGCCAGGCCAAACAGGACCGCCAGCAGATTACCGAAGCTGAAGAAGCGAAAATCCATGCGCCCCGGTCCCAGGTTGCCGACCAGATACCCACTCTCCGACGGCAGCCAGTCCACCAGCCAGTCGGGGATGCTCTCGGGATAGATGTTCAGCGCATTCTCCGACTCGTGGCCGAAGTGCTCGGTGCGGTAGCGGTGGATATCGTTCAGGCGTTCCAGGTCCAGCCAGTAGTAATGGCGGATGTAATCGGACAGCTGGTGGGTACGGATCGCGGACTGTTCGCACAGTTGCTCGGAGTCCGTGTCGCAGGGTTCGAGCATCGCCAGCGAGGCCTTCAGCATGCCGTAGAACAGCGCCTGAATTTCCAGCGGGTGGCCGAACACGCCCATGCGCCGATCGATCATGAAGCTGCCATCCGGCACCAGCAGGGTCGGGAAGACCTCGAAACGGTCCTGCAGACAGATACTGAGGATCAGCCGGATGCCGCGCTGCACATCCTGGCTCTTGATGAAATCATGATCGCCAGTGCGGTTCTGATAGGCGCGCAGCAGCAGCACCCACCACATCATCGAGTCCACCGGGGCTACGCGACCGATCGCGCGGTCACCGAAATCCGCGGCCAGGGCCTCGCGACCGTTTTCGTCGGTGAACACGCGAAAGCTCGCCGGCATCACGCGCGGCAGGCGGCGGTGACCTTCGATCTCTTCCTGGGTATCGCGAATCTGCAGGATCAGCGAAAGGAAGTCGCGCACCACCTCGGGCTCGTCGTTCAGCAGATAGACGAGCCCGGAGGGCACGAAATCGCGGATAAAGCAGTCGGCGTAGTTATCCGCGGGCGCGCGGGCATCCAGGCTGGCGACGGTTCCCACCGCGCGGCCTTGATAACGCACCTCGGCATCACGAAGAAGCTGGAAGGCGGACTCCAGCGTCGGGTTTCGGGCATCAGGCGGAAGCTGGTTCATACCCCTGAGTCTAAGGGAGACACGGGTCGGATGTGCACCGCCCCAGAGAAACCACGGTTCAGGCCTCCGGGTGCACGGGCATGGGCGGCTCGGCGGCCGGACGGGCGAACAGGTATCCCTGGCAGTAGTCGACCCGGTCCCTGAGCCAGCGCCACTCCTCCACCGTTTCGACCCCCTCGGCGACGGTCTGGATCTCGAGTTCGCGCGCCAGTTCGACGATCTTGCCGAGAATCTTCTGCTGATAAATATCGCGGTCGATGCCACTGACCAGCTGGCGGTCGATCTTCACATAGTCCGGGCGCAGTTGCGAAAGCATGTTCAGCGACGCATAACCCGCGCCGAGATCGTCCAGTGCCACCTGGAAACCGGCACGGCGATAGCGATCGACGATGCGCGAGAGGTGATCGACATCGGTCACGTAGTCACTCTCGATCACCTCGAACACGAAACCGCTCGGACCATCCCCGGTCGGACGCGACAGGATCTCACGCACCGTCGTCTCCAGACAGAACGCCGGGTCGTAGATCGCCGTGGGGTTAAAGTTGATGAACAGCCGACTCCCGATCCCGCGCTCGGTGGCGCGGCGAATCGCGTTGATCCGCGCCGAACGGTCGAGATGAAACAGCAGCTCGGCCGCCCGCGCCGTCTTGAACAATTCATTCGGCGGGATCACGTCGCCAGCGGGTGTGCGTGCACGCACCAGTGCCTCGTAGGCGAACACCTCTTCGGGTTCGGCGGCGTGCACGATTGGCTGAAAATGAAAATCCAGCGTGTCGTTTGCGAGGATCGCTGCCAGATCGCGGGCGTTGTGGCGCGCGATCAACGTGGACAGCAGGTGCGTGTCCTGCAGGTGGGCGAGGCTGAAGATCTCGTTGTCCGGGACGAAGGTCGCCCGACAACCGGATTGTTCCGAACCGCTCAAGGCCTGCTCAAGGCGCACCAGGGTGTCACCCAGACCACCGTTACTGTCCACCGGCATCGCAAGAATGCCGGAGACGGGCTCGCTGCAGGGCAGTTGCTCTTCCACCATGCGGCTGCGCAAGGCGGCGCGGGTATGCGCCAGGACCGGCGCGAGATAGAGGGTGCCGGATTCCGCCGGCAGGAGATCGATTCGTTCGCAATCCGGGCAACTCACGACCACCTCCAGCGGTCCACCGTGTCCAGGTCGAGAACACCCGGGCGGTGCTACGATCCCGGTCATTCTCGGTTTCTACGCACCATAGCACCACCCGGAGGCTGCAATGAATAACCCAGATCATCGCGACGACGACCTGCGCGCGCGCCTGACACCCGAGCAATACCGGATCGCCCGCGAAGGCGGAACCGAACGGCCGTTCACTGGGGTCTATCACGACCACAAGGCGGACGGCGTCTATCACTGCGTGGCCTGCGGTGCCGCGCTGTTCGACTCCACCACCAAGTTCGACTCCGGCAGCGGCTGGCCCAGCTACACTGCCCCCGCGAGCGAGGACGCCGTGGACGAACACCGCGACCGTTCACTGGGGATGGAACGCACCGAGGTGCGCTGCGCCCGCTGCGACTCGCACCTGGGGCACGTCTTCCCCGACGGCCCGGCACCTACCGGCCTGCGCTACTGCATCAATTCTGCGGTCCTGGACTTTCATCCGCGCGACTGACCCCACCATTCCGACCGGGCCATGACGGCCCGGACGATCCTTGAAGGGACTCCCATGTCCGGCCAGACCACCCCGCGCGAGCGCGCGAATGTCCTGATCCTCGCCCTCGGGCAGGCCCTGTTCCTGATCGCCGCGGTGACCGTGATGACCCTGAGCGGCGTGGTCGGGGACCGCCTGGCGAGCGATCCCGCGCTGGCCACCCTGCCGGTCGCCGCGATGATGGTCGGCACGCTGGTCACCACCCTGCCGGCCTCGCTGTTCATGAAGCGCTTCGGGCGGCGCACCGGCTTCCTGCTGGGCACCAGCGTGGGCGGGGGCGGCGGTGCGATGCTGGCCGCGGCCGGGGTCTTCGCCGAGACCTTCTGGCTGTTCGTACTCGGCAACCTGCTGCTGGGGGCCTACCAGGCGTTCGCGATGTACTACCGCTTTGCCGCGGCCGATGTGGCCAGCCCCGCGTTTCGCCCGCGCGCGATCTCGCTGGTGATGGCCGGCGGGGTCGTGGCCGCCTTCCTCGGCCCGTGGAACGCGCACCATGCCCAGGCCCTGCTGCCGGGCACGCCGGAGGCCGGCCCCTACCTGGTCCTCGGCGCCCTGGCCCTGCTGGCAATGGCGCTGCTGGCCTGGTTGCGCGTGCCCGCACCACCACCGGAGGAACGCGGCTCCGCCCGACCGATGCGCGAGATCCTGTCGCAGGGCCGCTTCCTCGTGGCCCTGACCGCCGCCGCCCTGGGCTATGCGGTCATGGTGCTACTGATGACGGCGACCCCGCTGGCCATGCGCCAGGCGGGCTTCGACATGGGCCAGATCGCGCTGGTGATGCAGTGGCACGTACTGGGCATGTTCGCGCCCTCGTTCGTGACTGGCCACCTGATCACCCGCCTCGGGATTACGCGCATCCTGGCACTCGGTAACGCGCTGGTGCTGTTCAGCGTGGCGATCGCCGCACACGGGGAGACACTGGGGCATTTCTGGCTGGCGCTGTTCCTGCTGGGGGTAGGCTGGAATTTCCTGTTTATCGGTGGCAGCACGCTGCTGACGACCACGCACACCGCCACCGAGAAGGGCAAGGTCCAGGGCGTGAACGACCTGACCATTTTCACGCTGGTCACCGCCGGCTCGCTGCTGGCTGGCGCACTACTGCGACCACTGGGCTGGGACGGCCTGAACCTGGCCATGCTGCCGGTCGTCGCGCTGCTGACCATCGCCATCGCCTGGCTCTGGTTCGACGACTCCCGCTCCCCGGCTCGCACCTGACACGCCGAACGCTGATCAGCCGTTGCCAGGCCAGCCGCAACAAGGCAGGCGGCCCGGCAACCGGAAATCAGGGTTCGGCGCGTGGGGCGGATGAGGCTCGGGCGCCGCGGCGTTCGCCGTCGACGTCGGTGACTTCGGCGTCGAGGTCGTGCAGGCGGCGGGTGGTCGCCAGCGGCGAGGTGGTGCCGCGCGCGACCAGGCTGTAGGCCGCCGGGATCACGAACAGCGTGAACAGCGTGGCAAACAGCACCCCGGAGAACACCGCCACCCCGATCACGAAGCGCGTCTCCTCGCCCGGCCCGGAGGCCAGGATCAGCGGAATTGACCCGGCCACCGTGGTCAGCGCCGTCATCAGCACCGGCCGCAGACGCATACGGGCCGCCTCGACCACGGCAGTGTCGAAATCTCGCCCGCGGTCACGCAGCTGGTTGGCGAACTCGACGATCAGGATACCGTTCTTGGCCGCCAGCCCGATCAGCATGACCATCCCGATCTGGCTGTAGATGTTCAGCGTCTGGCCGGTCAGGTGTAATCCGAGTAATGCCCCGACCACGGCGAGCGGGACGGTCAGCATGATCACGAACGGGTGCACGAAGCTCTCGAACTGGGCCGCCAGCACCAGGAACACGACCAGCAACGCCAGCGCAAAGACGAACAGGATCGCCTCGGAACCCGCACGCAGGTCCAGCGACTCGCCCTTGTAGTCGATCCCGGCCTCCGCCGGGAGCAGCTCGGCTGCCTTGGCATCGAGGGCATCGAGGGCCTGACCGAGCGTCATCCCGTCCTGCAGGCCGGCGGTGAGGGTGACCGCGCGGGCCCGGTTGTAGCGCTCCAGCGACGAGGGCCCGGCGAACTCCTCGTAGGTGACCAGACTCGACAGCGGCACCATGGAACCCGCCGCCGAACGCACGTAGAGGTTGTCGATATCGCCCGGGGTGCGGCGCTGGTCGGTCAGGCCTTCGATGATGACGTCGTACTCCTCGCCACGATCGACAAAGGTGGTCACATCGCGCCCGCCGAGCACGATGTCCAGGGTGCGCCCAACATCGCGCATGGACACGCCCAGATCTCCGGCGCGATCGCGGTCCAGGCGCACGTTGATCTGTGGCTGCGTGGGCTCGTAATCCAGGTCCACGCGCGTCAGGCCGTCGATACCCTCGGCGGCCTCGCGCATGATCTCGCCCCATTCCTCGAGGGTGTCGTAGTCGGGTCCGGAGATCACGAACTGCACGGGCGGACCGATGCGTCCGCGCGAAAGCCCCTGGCGCATGACGACCCGCGCCTCGACCCCCGGCATCTCCTCGAAAATCCCCCGCACCTCGTCGATCACCTCCTGCCCCGACATGTCGCGGTCGTCCCAGTGTTCGAGGATGGCGATCACAAAGCCGTTGTTCATCAGCTCCGAGCCACCGAAGCCGCGCGGCGTGCGCACCAGGGCCCGACGGATGGGGCCGTCCTCGATCAAGGGTTGAATGCGGGTCTCGATCTCGGCCATCTGGCGGCTCATGTAGTCGAAATTGGCCCCCTCGGGGCCGTCGACCATCACGAAGAAGGCACCGCGATCCTCCTGTGGCGCGAACTCCTCGGGCAGGGTCTCGAACAGATACCAGGCCGCCGCGAGCACAAGGGCGAGGATCGGCACGATCAGCCAGGCCCCCTTCAGTCCGGTCTGTAGCGCGCGTCCGTAACCGCGTTCCAGATAAGAAAAACCGCGGCTGATAAAACGCGCCGCGCCGGTATCGTCGTCGCCCTTGTGCATCAGGCGTCCGGACAGCACCGGTGCGAGGGTGAGCGCGACAAGGCTCGAGAAGAACACCGCGATCGCCATCGCAATCGCGAACTCCGTGAACAGGCGCCCGACTGTCCCTTCGAGGAAGGCCAGGGGCACGAACACCGCGATCAGTACCGAGGTGGTCGCGACGATCGCGAACCCTACCTGCCCGGCCCCGCGGTAGGCCGCCAGCAGGCCGGGTTCGCCCCGCTCGATGCGCCGGTGGATGTTCTCCAGCATCACGATGGAGTCATCCACCACCAGCCCGACCGCAAGCACCAGCGCCAGCAGGGTCAGCAGGTTGACCGAAAACCCGAACAGGTTGATGCCGATAAACGCCGCCGTGATCGCCACGGGGACCGTCACCGCCGGGATGATGGTCGCCCGCCAGCTCCCGAGGAACAGCCAGATCACGAACACGACCGCCGCCGTCGCGACGGCCAGGGTGATATAGACCTCGCGGATCGCCCCCTCGATGAACACCGACTCGTCGTAGGTGGTCACCAGCGAGGTGCCCTCGGGCAGGCTGTCCTGCAGATCGGCGGCCAGGGCCTTCACCCCGTTGGCGACATCCAGCACGTTCGCGTTCGACTGGCGGATAATCCCCAGGCCGATCATGTCCTCGCGGTTGCCGCGAAACTCGCTGCGCTCGGTGTCGGCACCAATGTTCACGTTGGCGACGTCGCTCAGGCGGACCAGCTGTCCGTCCTCGCCGCGCTTGAGCACGAGATTGGAGAAGTCCTCCGGGGTTCGGTACTGGCGATCGACCCGCACCGTGAACTCGCGCTCGACCGACTCCAGGCGCCCGGCCGGAAGCTCGACGTTCTCCTCCTCCAGGGCATCGGCGATATCGGTGACCGTGAGTTCGCGCGCGGCCAGGGCCTCGCGGTCCACCCAGATCCGCATTGCATAGCTGCGTGCACCGCCACGACGTACCAGCGCCACACCATCCACCACCGAGATGCGATCGATCAGGTGACGCTCCGCGTAATCCGCCAGCTCCAGCTGATCCATCGTGGTACTGGACAGGTTCAGCCAGAGGATCGGGTTGGCGTCGGCATCCGCCTTGGTGACCTCCGGCGGGTCAATATCCTCGGGCAGGTCGCGCATCGCGCGGCTGACGGCTTCGCGCACGTCGTTGGCTGCCGCGTCCAGATCGCGGTTCAGGTTGAATTCGATGGTAATGCGGGACTGGCCGTCCTCGCTGGTGGATTCCACATAGCGGATGCCCTCGATCCCCGCGACCCGGTCTTCCAGCCGCTGGGTGACCTCGCGCTCGATGATGTCGCCACTGGCGCCCGGGTAGACGGTGTCAATCGTGACCACGGGCGGGTCCACGTCGGGGTATTCACGTCGCGGCAGGTTGTCGTAGGCGATCAGGCCGAAGGTAATCAGCAGCAGGTTGAAGACAATCGCCAGGACCGGACGGCGATTGGCGACATCCGAGATAATCATTGCGCGTCACCGGCCTCGCCGGTTTCCAGGAACTCGGGCACGCGCGGCGGCAGTACGCGCACGGACTGTCCGTCCCGCACCCGGGACACGCCCTCGGAGACAACCACATCCCCGGTTTCCAGCCCGGAGAGCACCTCGGCAAAACCCGGCATGCGGCGCCCGATGCGGATGCGCACGCGTTCTACCGTACCGTCATCCAGATGGCGGAAGGTGAAGTGCTGATCCGCCACCTGTTGAACCGCCCCCTCGGGGATGGCCACCCGCTCCACCGGATCCAGGGCCAGGCGCATGTTGACCAGCATCCCCGGACGCAGAATGAACTCGGGGTTGTCCACGGTCGCGCGCACCGTCAGCGTGCGGGTGGCCACATCAAGACGGTTGCTTACCGCCGAGACCTGTCCTTCGAATGCCCCGATCGCACTGCGGCCAAAGACCGTGCTGCCGAGCGTGATCGCGGCTGCATGCCGCTCGGGGACCGCAAAGTCGACCCTCACCCGCTCGATATCGTCCAGCTCCACAATCGGGGTGCCGGGGCTCACCAGCGAGCCAGGACTCACCAGACGCAGGCCCAATCGGCCGGAAAACGGGGCTCGGATCGTGCGGTTGGCGACACGCGCCTCGGCAGCCGCCAGCCGGGCCTCGGCCTCGTTCAGGCGCGACCGCTGCTGGTCCACCTGCTGCTGCGTCACCACGCCATCCGCCACGCGATCGCGTACGCGTTCCAGTTCGCGCTGCGCCTCATCGACCTGGACCCGTGCCTCGCGCAGGGCGGCCTCGGCCTCGTCCGCGTCCAGACGCACCAGTATCTGGCCCGCCTCGACCTCGTCACCATCATCGAACAGGACGTCGACCACACGCTCGGTCACGTTCGCCGACACCGTCACGGACTCGTTGGCCCGGACCGTCCCCAGGGATTCCACGATGGTTTCGAACGTCCGCGGCTGCACGGTGGAGGTCCGTACCGGGGTGCGACGGTCGCTCGCCTCGGGGGCCCCGTCAACGGCCTGCGCACGGTCGCTCGCCTCGGGGGCCCCGTCAACGGCCTGCGCATCGCCATTGGCCTGCGGGAACTCACCCTCGAATCCGTACCAGACGGCCACGCCCAGCGCGAGTACAGCTACCAACCCCAGCAACCAGCCAATCGCCTTCACCCAGCCAACCCCTCGATACAAAGCGGGCCCGGGCAAACCCGGGCCACGGTGATCCTCGCCAATAGTGTAACGACCGTCACATTTCCGCGGCGTTCCGGAGTTCGACCGGGAGGTCTCCCAGCGACCGACCGTGCGGCACGCTGTAGTCGATCACCGGGCCCTTCGGCACGATGCCGGTGGGGTTCAGCATCGGGTGGCTGCCGTAGTAGTGCGCCTTGATGTGATCCATGCGCACGGTCTCGGCCACGCCGGGGCGCTGATAGAGCATGCGCAGGTAGGCCGACAGCGCCGGGAAGTCGATGATGCGCTGGCGGTTGCACTTGAAGTGGCTGTAGTAGACCGGGTCGAAGCGCACCAGCGTGGTAAACAGCCGCCAGTCGGCCTCGGTGATCCGGTCGCCCACCAGGAACGGCTGGCGTGCCAGGCGCTCCTCCAGCCAGTCGAGGGTCTCGAACAGGCGGTCCCAGGCCGCGTCGTAGGCCTTCTGGCTGGTCGCGAATCCGGAGCGGTAAACCCCGTTGTTCACATTCTCGTAGACGCGCTCGTTGACCGAATGGATCTCCTCGCGCAGGTCCTCCGGGTAGAAATCCAGCGTATTGCCGATGATGCCGTCGAAGGCGCTGTTGAACATGCGCACCAGGTCTTCCGACTCGTTGTTCACGATCCGGTCGGTCCGGGTGTCGAACAGCACCGGCACGGTGACGATGCCCGTGTACTTCGGATCGGTGCGGGTGTAGAGCTCGTGCATGTAGCGTGAGCCGTGCACGCGGTCACCGGTGCAGCCGTCGCAGTCATCAAAGGACCAGCCGGCATCGCCCATGTAGTGATGCACCACCGACAGCCCGATATGCGGCTCCAGGCCCTTGAGCTTGCGCAGGATCAGCGCGCGATGCGCCCAGGGGCAGGCGTAGGAGACATACAGGTGATAGCGCCCGGACTCCGCGGGGTAGCCGCCCTCGCCCAGCGGGCCCGCGGAGCCATCGGCGGTGACATAGTTGCGATACTGCTGGTCCTGGCGCACAAACTCGCCGTTTTCGTCGGACTCTTCTTCCAGCCAGCCCTCGCGCAGTTCGCCGTTGATCAGGAGACTCATGGGGTTCCCTCTGTAGCGGTCCAGCCGCCACCGTTACGGATGATGGGTTCGATTATCCTGTCGATAAAATCGAAAATAAATCGCGTTATTTCCGCCCGAGAGTTCGAAAATACCGAATCGACGGGGGGAGGGATCGCGAGGCTCAGGAGGCCCGCAGCGTGCCGTCGAAGTAGCGGGCAAGAAAGGTATCGAAGTCCAGGGTATCGGCCGCCTCGATCGCCGCCTGCTCCGCCAGGCTCTGGCGCGCCAGGGCCTCCAGCGTCTCGGCGCGCGGCAGCGGGCCGTTGAAGCGAAATGCCTCGCGGTGCTGCGCGGACAGGCGGCTGGCGTAGCGGTAGAAGCCCTCCTCGCGCGCCATCATGTCCTCCAGCATGCGCGCCGAGGGAGTCAGATCGGCCTGCTCGACCTTGCCCCACTGCTCGCTCAATGCACGGCGGTATGGGTCGCCCGGCAGTTCCTGATCGAGGATCGTGGCGACCGGGCGCATCAGGGACAGCAGCTCGCGCGCCCAGTCCTGCAGCGCGACCTCGCCATCGGGGCGGCGCAGCGCAAGCCCCGGGCGCCGGCCGTAGTGCGCCACGTCCAGCAGGTTGGCATCGATTGCATCCAGCTCGCCCGGCTCCAGCAAGGGGCTCGGCTGCAACAGGCAGGCCAGGGCGAACACCTCGAGAAAACGCAGCTGGGTCTCGTCCACCCCCAGCGGGTGCTGGGCGTTGATGTCGACCGAGCGCAGCTCGACGTACTCGATCCCGCGCGCCTCCAGCGCATCGGTGGGCTTCTCGAAGCGCTCCAGCGGCTGCTTCGGGCGCACGGTGGAGTAGTACTCGTTCTCGATCTGCAGGATGTTGGCATTCAGCTGGCGGTACTCGCCGTCGACCTTCACGCCGATGCGCTCCCACTCGGGGCTGGGCGTGTTGATCGCGCAGCGCAGCGAGTCGACGTAACCGCCAAGGGAGTTGTAGTCCGCCTTGATGCCGGTGTCCGCCTCCTTGCGGTTGGTGTAGCCGATGTCACCCATTCGCAGGCTGGTGGCGTGCGGGAGGTAGGAGGTGTCATCGTCGAAGTCCTCCAGCACCGCGCCGTGACCCTCGAGGAAGGAATTGCACACGGCCGGCGAGGCCCCGAACAGATACGGCACCAGCCAGCCGAAGCGCAGCAGGTTGCGGATCATGCCCATCATGCGCTCGTCGCGGAACGCACGGTCGTCCTGCTCGCCCAGCACCTGCGCAAGTGCCGGCCAGAACTCGGGGCGCGGGGAGTAGTTGAAGTGCACCCCGGCAATCACCTGCATCTTGCGCCCGTAACGGTGCCCCAGCCCGATGCGGTAAACGGTCTTCATGCGTCCGGCGTTGGACGTGCCGTACTGCGCGACCGGGATCGCGTTGTCGTCGGCCGTCACGCAGGGCATGGAGGTCGACCACAGGGTCTCGTCGCCGACATTGGCCGCGGCGAAGGCCTGCAGGTCGTGCAGAAAACCCAGCGTCTCGCGCACATCGTCGAATGGCGGGGTGACCAGCTCCAGCAGGGCCTCGGAGTAGTCCGTCGTGATATTCGGATGGGTCAGCGCCGAGCCCAGTGCGACCGGGTGCGGGGTCAGGGCCGGTGACCCCTGCGGGCCGACGCGCAGCGTTTCTTTCTCCAGACCAATGCGCCCGTGCAGGCCTGTGCCCGCCAGGCGCTCCGCCAGCTGCGCGACCAGTCCCTGCAGATTGCGTTCGTCGGTTCCCACTGGGGTGCGTTTCCTGCCTGTCTGCAAACCCGGCGAACATACCGGAATGCGCCCCCGGGGTCACATGCAACCGGCACGGGGTTGCGGGAAGCCCGACGCCCGCGCAACCTTGCCGACAACCATTTGTGCTGACCGGAAGCCACCGAGATGTCCCGTAACGATTTACCCAATCACCTGATGGAACGCCTGAGCGCCCGTGCCCGCCGCGAAGGCCAGGACCCGCAGGCCCTGCTCGAGCGCTGGCTGGATACGCCGGCGAGCGCCGCCAGCCTGTATGTCTCGGCCCCGGTAAACGCCCTGGTCGAGGGGCTTTATCGCGAGGACACGACGATCGCCGACATCCTCGATCGTGGCGATTTCGGGCTGGGTACCTTCAACGACCTCGACGGCGAGATGGTGGTCCTGGATGGCGAGGTCTTCCAGCTGCGCTCGGACGGCCGGGCCTACGCGGTCACCCCGGAGACGCGCACGCCCTTCGCCTGCGTCACGCGCTTTCGCCCGTGGAGCGAGGAAACCATCGACACCCCGATGGACTACGATGGGCTGCTCGCCCTGTTCGACCGCCTGATCCCGTCGCACAACATGGTCTACGCGATCCGGCTGGACGGCGTGTTCGATTACGTACGCACCCGCTCGGTCCCGCGCCAGGACGCCTACCGGCCGCTGGTGGAGGTTGCCCGCGAGCAGCCGGAATACGAATTCGAGGGCATTGAGGGTTCGATGGCCGGCTTCTGGACCCCCGAGTTCATGCAGTCGGTCGCGGTGCCCGGCTACCATCTGCATTTCGTGGACGCCGACCGCCGCTGTGGCGGCCACCTGCTGGAGGCCCGCCCGCGATCCATCCGCATCGCCCTGCAGCACCTCCCGCGCGTGGATCTGGGCCTGCCCATGACACTGGACTATCTGACCGCGGACCTGTCGCGAGACACATCCGAGGACCTCAACGAGGCCGAACACTGACCCAGCCGCCATCGCATTGCCCTGAAACTACCACCCAAGGCCCGCCTTAACCTGGATAGCCGGCTCGCCGTGGCCTATAAGCTAAAGCTGCGGGGTGCAGGCGATGTCACAACAAACGGCCAGTATGCTCGACTTCTTTGCGCGGGGGCGTGATGCGCCGTTCCTGCGAGAGGTGCGGGCGCGCCAGGACCCTCCGGTCCCGATGATCGAGAACGCCCACCCGCCGGGGCGCATGAGCACGCCGCCGGTGCACGAGTTGATGATTAGCGACACCCGCGGGGCGCCCTTTCGCTTTCGGTGCGACATCGGCGCCGGGGCTTTTTCCGGCTGGGCAGACCTGAAGGAGTTCGTGGTGATCCCACCGAACGTTCCTACTTACTGCCAGATGCACGACCCCGCCAGGATGCGTTTTGTCGGTATACCAGCGGGACTCGCCCGCGCCTGTCTGGAACGCGACTCCGATGACCCGCTGGACTTTGGCCCCCTTCATACCCGCACACAGGCCGACCCTCTGGTGAGTCAGGCCCTGGCCGCCCTTTGGCAGGAGATGGGCCGGCAGGATCCGGCCGCACGTCTGTTCGTGGAGAGCATGATCGCGGTGCTGGTCGTGCGCCTTGCCCGCCTCGCGGATCAGCACCAGGAGCTGGAGGCGCGCCGCGCCGGCCTCGCGCCGCACCAGTCGGCACGTGTCATCGAGTACATGCGCGACCATCTGGATCACCGCGTCACACTGGGCGATCTGGCCACCCTGACGGGGCTGTCGCCCTGGCACTTCGCGCGCGCCTTTCGCGAGACGCACGGCTTGCCGCCGCATCGGTACCTTACGCGCCTGCGTCTGGAACGGGCCCGCGACCTGCTGGCCGACAGCCAGCTGAGCGTGACCGAGATCGCCAGCGCCACTGGGTATTCCCCGCAGCAGCTGGCCCGCCACTTCCGCCGTGCCTTCGGCGTGGCCCCGGGCGTCTACCGGCGCCTCCAGGCGGGCAGCGCCGCCCAGGGAAACACTGACTAATCTACACGCTCGAGTCGCTTTTGCGTGCGTTTAATGCGCGGTGACCGCCGTTCAGTCATTCTGCACAAGGGGACCGCAACGCCGTTCCCGCGCCCGTTTCTGATAACAACGGGCGGCCGAGCCCCAGCTTTCAATGGTTTGCGGGGTTGGCCCGCCAGCGTTACCCGCCCGGCGGGACATTTGCCGCAAGAAAGCGCCACCCGGCGCAAGTTTGTGGCCGCGCGGGGCGGCCCCACCCCCTAGGCTCAAGACAAAGCCATCCGGCGCCATCCCCGAGCCCGGTCCATGTCTTCCGACCCACAAGCCAGTGCAGCCCCCACAAGAGCAACGCCACGGACCGCCGAGGCCTTCGGCGAGCACCTGATCGACATCCTCAACCACGGTGCATTGTGCCTGATGGTCTCGATCGGGCATCGCACCGGGCTGTTCGACCGGATGCGCGAACGCCCCGCCGCTACTGCAGAGGAACTTGCCACGGCCGCGGGCCTCAACCCGCGCTACGTACGCGAATGGCTGGGTGCGATGGCCACCGGCGGCTTAGTTACCGTGGAGCCGGAGGGTCCGCGCTTCGTCCTGCCTGCGGCGCATGCCGCCTGCCTGACCCGGGCCGCCGCGGCCGACAACCTGGCCGTGTTCGCCCAGTACATCGGCCTGCTGGGCGCCGTGGAAGACCGGATTGTCACAGCGTTCCACACTGGCGCTGGCGTGCCCTACGAACACTACACGCGGTTCCACGAGGTCATGGCCGAGGACAGTGGCCAGTCGGTCCTCTCCTCGCTGGAGAGCGACATCCTGCCCCTGGTACCGGGCCTGACCGACCACCTCGAGCGCGGGATCCGGGTGCTCGATGTCGGCTGCGGCCGCGGCCGCATCATCCACCGCCTGGCGACGCTTTATCCGCGCAGCCACTTCACCGGCGTAGATCTCTCGACTCAGGCCATCGAGCACGCCCGCGTCGAGGCAAAGGCGGACGGACTGACCAATCTTGAGTTCGTCGAGGCGGATGCGGCCGCACTGGATCGTCACGTCGAAAGCCGGTCATACGAACTGATCACCACCTTCGACGCCATTCATGACCAGGCCGCCCCCCTCGCAGTGCTGCGGGGCATCCACCGCGCGCTCGCACCCGAGGGGATCTACCTGATGCAGGACATTCGCGGCTCCGGCGCAATCCACGGTGATCTCGATCACCCGTTGGGCCCCTTTCTCTACACCGTGTCCTGCATGCACTGCATGCCGGTATCACTCGCTCAGGGCGGCCCGGGGCTGGGCGCGATGTGGGGTGAACCCCGGGCCCGTGAGTACCTGGCGCGCGCCGGCTTTCACGACATCCAGGTCCATCGACTCCCCCACGACCCGCAGAACAACTGGTACGTGGCCACCCGATAACCCCGCGAGGAGGGATCACCATGACCGACACAAGTCTCTACGAACGCCTGGGCGGCGAGGCACGCATCCACGAACTCGCCAGCACCATCTTCGACAAGCACACGCAGAACACCACCATCCGCAACCGCTACGTCGACGCGGATCGCAATGACGTGATCCGTCTGGTGACCGAATTCATCTGCAACGGCACCGGTGGGCCGCAGGCCTACAGCGGGCGCGACATGCTGACCACCCATCGCGGCATGAACATCAGCGAGGAGGAATTCGTCGCGGTGGTCGACGACATCGTCGAGGCCCTGGATGAACACGGGGTCGGCCAGCGCGAGAAGGAGGAACTGCTGATGATCTCCTGGTCGCTAAAGCCCGAGATCGTGCGGGTCTGAAATCCCGGAGGAACGAACCATGAAGACCTACTCACCCTTCACAGCCCTTGCACTGTCTGTCGCGGCCGCCGTGACCCTGGCCCTGACCGCTCCGGCGGTCGCCGCCGAACCCGACGACCACTTCATCATTCACGACACCGAGCAATCGCGCGAGGAACTGGCGCGAACCATCCGCGAGTTTGCCGAAAACGAGGAGGACTGGATCTTTCTGGCCGAATTCGGCCTGGCCGGTGGCGACATCACGGCCCTGAAGGTCTGCTATCTACCCTTGGGGCCCGACATCCTGGATGCCGGGATGCATGTCGGCGCGATGATGCCCTGCGGCCATATCGGGCTGTACGAGGAAGACGGTGCGACCAAGCTGTCCATGCTGCACCCGAAATTCATGACCACGCTGCAGCCGCATCCGAGCCTGGAGCGGGCAGTGGAACGCGCCGAGCCGGCCTTCGAGACGTTGCTGAACCATGCCCTGGGGCCTGGGGCCGCGCCCGCAAGGCAATGAGCCGTAGCCGGACGCCAACGATCCGCGGCGGTGCGGCCCACGCCTGGCCACAGGCACGGGTCTCCGGACAGAGACGGTCCGGAGACCCGCCAGCCGCAATAGTCCTGAAGGAGACGCTGGTTTAATTGCGCAAACCGCCTGTCACAGAACCGTCACCTTCGCGTTGTACGCTGGCGCGATGAAGCACTCACGTTCACGCCACTGGGCCGGGGCCGGCGCCGATCTCTGGCTTCTGCTGCAAACGGTCGACGGAGTGGAAAAGGCACAGCGACTGGCCCGGGTCGCCGGCTGGGTGCTGGCGCTGGCCGGTGCGGTCGTCGTCGCACTCGGTCTGCTGATGCAGCACACCCCGACGATGCTGGAGGGGACCCTGGTCGCACTGCTCGCCGTCATCGGCGGCTGGCTGCGCAGCCGCATCGCCGCCATGATCCTGATGTTGCTGATGGCGCTTGGACTGGCCACCGGCCTGGCAGCCGGAGCGGCGACAGGAGGCCTGCTGCTGCAGGTCGCCCTGTTCGGCATTGCCCTGCGCATGGTCGAAGCGACCTTTCGCTTTCGCCAGCGGCATCCGTTCGAGCAGCGCCATAACGGTCAATAGATCCCAGAGCAAACGGGGCTTCGCCGCGGAGACTTGAACCGGTCCCGTGGGCCAGACAGGATGAGGCTTTCCATCCGCGAAGGAACCGCGCACGCGATGTCTGTCGTCGCCCGTCTGCAAACCCGCCTGCGGCGCTTTATCTGGCCCGGCTGGGCCACCCGTGTCCTGGGATCGCTGTCCATCCCGGGGCTGATCCTGGCCACGCTGTTCTTCGCCGCCTCGCTGACCCCGAGCCTGATCCCGCGTACCGACGATGTACAGGGCATCCTGTCCGGTCTGTCGCTGGCCGCGGGCTACGGGTTGGGTGTGTTTTTCCACTGGCTGTGGTCCTACCTGGAGCTGCCCGAGCCCAGCGAGCGCGTACACAACACCCTGGTGCTGATCGCCGGCGGCGGGGCCGCGCTGATCGTGCTGGCCTTTCTGTGGCAGGCCACCGAATGGCAGAACACCATCCGCGAGTTGATGGATCAGGAGCCGGTGGACGGGGGCTTCCCGGTCCGCCTGGGGCTGATCGCCGCGGCGGTGTTCGCAGCGACCCTGGCCGTCGCCCGACTGTTCCAGTTGCTGGTGCGCTTTCTCGCGCAGCACCTGCGGCGTTTCATCCCCCGCCGGCTATCGAACGTAATCGGTGTCGTGGCGGCCGCCGCAGTGTTCTGGGCCGTGATCGACGGCGTCGTCCTTGAATACGGCCTGCGCACCGCCGATCGCAGCTTCCAGCAGTTCGACGTACGCGAGTACCCCGGGGCCGAGCAGCCAGCCAACCCCGACCGCACGGGCAGTGCCGAGTCGCTGATCTCCTGGGAAGAGGGCCTGGGTCGTCAGGGCCAGCGCTTCATCAGCGACACCCCGGCTGCGGCTGACATCGCGGACTTCACCGGTGAAAGGGCCCTGGATCCGATCCGAGTGTATGTCGGGCTGAATGCGGCCGAGGAAATCGAGGAACGCGCCCGCCTGGCCCTGCAGGAACTGCTGAGGGTGGATGCCTTCGACCGCTCGGTTCTGATCCTCGCCACGCCCACCGGACGCGGCTGGGTGGACAACCGCGCGATCGCGCCGGTGGAGTACCTGCATAACGGCGACATCGCAACCGTCGCCGTGCAGTACTCCTACCTTCCGAGCTGGCTGTCACTGATGTCGGAATCCCAGTACGGTCACGAGACCGCCCAGGCCGTGTTTGCGGAGATCTACAGCTACTGGAAACAGCTCCCCGCGGATGCACGGCCGGAGCTGTACCTCTATGGCCTGAGCCTGGGGGCGCTGAACTCCGAACGCGCGGCGGACCTGTACGACGTGATCGGCGACCCGTTCAACGGTGCGCTGTGGGCAGGGCCACCCTTCCGCAGCGAGACCTGGCGTGACATCACGCGCCAGCGTCAGCCGGATTCCCCGGCGTGGCTACCGCGTTTTCGCGACAGCTCGGTGGTGCGATTCACCAATCAGGAGAATCACCTGGACATCCCCGGCGCCTCCTGGGGCCCGATGCGCATCGTCTACCTGCAATATGCCAGCGATCCGATCACCTTCTTCGAACCACAGGCGCTGTATCGCAAGCCGGAGTGGATGCAGTCACCGCGCGGCCCGGATGTCTCGCCGAACCTGACCTGGTACCCGGTCGTCACCATGATGCAGCTGGCCGTGGACGTGGCCATTGGCGATGCCGCACCGCGCGGCTACGGACATGTCTATGCCACCGAGCACTACATCGACAGCTGGCAGGCGGTGACGGCCACGGAGTGGTCGGAAGACGAACTCGAGTGGCTGAAACGCCATCTGACCGACTAGTCGGAAGCCCCTTCTGGAATCAGGCCCCGCTTGCGCAGGTTGCGTCCAGTGAGGTTCACCAGCGCCACCACGAATCCCGCATAAAGCAGCGCGAAGAAGGCCGCTATCCCGAGGGCCACGGCGTCGAGTGCGATACCTTCGGCCCATACCAGCACTAGCGTGAGGGGGAACTGCGTACCCCAGAGCACGGCCACCATCACCGCGATCACCCACCGCTTCTCGGAGGGTGACAGATAGCGCCCGTTTCTGCGCCCGAAGGCCTCACATGGCCACATGACCGCCAGTACGAGAATCGCGATGCCGAGCGCCGTACCAAGCTCGTCCAGCCCGAACCAGGCAACCACCGCCATCGCAGCGATCGACAGCGAGAAATAAAGCAGTACGAAACGTAGAAGCAAGTTCTTGATGGACATCGTCTCCCCTCCATGGGACGTCTGGAAACCGCACGCCCTTGTGCGGCCTGGATGCACGCCGGAGTCCCCCGACATGCACCATCATGACATGCAGCTACTCCTTGGAAAACGCGGCGTCTTCGATAATCACGGGATAGGTGTAACCCGCGCCGAAGTCGCGATCCAGGATCAGGGTCCCGGTCACCGAAACGCGATCGCCCACCTCGGGCAGCTCCGTCGAGGTAATGGTGATGTAGTCACCCTCGTGGCCGGTGCCATCCACGAAGTGGATGAAGTTGCGGCCCATGATGTCCTCTTGCACCCGCCCAACGATACCTTCCAGACGTACCTGTTCGCCCTCCAGCTCGGACGGGGCCTGGTTCAGCTGTTCCACCGTATGCGGCTCGTCTGCCTGCACCACGGCACCCGCCACCAGCATCACCGCCAGCAGCAGCCCCGCGATTCCCGTTTGCTTGCGCATTGTTTGACCTCATTGCTTGCAGTGTGCAGCCACTCGGGCTGCTCGAAAGGGCGATTCTGGCATAGAACCCCTCATGCCAGCGCCCAGCGCGACGGAAACTGTGCCACCATTCCCCGCGCGCGGGAAATCCGAATCCTGTCGCGTTCACAACAAAAAGGGAGCATCGCCATGCACAACAAAAGCCGCTTCGGGATTGCCCTTGCGGGGGTTTTTTCTCTCCTGGCAATGGCCGGGTCCGCCCAAGCCAGTCCGTTCCACGGTTCGTACGTCGGCGGCCAGCTTGGCTGGGTGGGATACGACATTGACTACCGCGAAGCCGACGACGGCGGTATCTCCGGTCTCAGCGCCTCCGGCCTGACTGGCGGGGTAATGACCGGCTGGGGCACCGTCCTGGACAACGGGCTCTACCTGGGTGTCGAGTTCGACGCTCAGACCGAGGATGCCGATCTGACAGTCCGGATTGACGATGCGGAACTCGGGGTCGACAGCAAGTACAGCTATGGCATCACCGGCCGGCTCGGCACCACCGTCAACGACAGCGTCCTGCTCTACGGGCTGGCCGGCTACCAGCGCTCCCGTTTCGACTACCGTCTGACCGAAACCGACGAGGACCTGTCCCTCCGCTTCAAGGACAGCATCAACGGAGCCCGGATTGGTGTCGGCGTCGAATACCAGCTGGACAACCGCCTGTTCATGCGTGCCGAGTACTCCTACACCTTCTACGAGAGCGAACGCTATCGCATCGAAGACGAGTTCACCCTGCGCTTCGACCCCGACGCCCAGCGCTTCACGCTCGGCCTCGGCTATCGCTTCTGACCCCGCCCCCGTCGCGTCCGATCCGGGGCGCGACGGGTCCATCAGGAGGCCTGAGCCGCCTTCAGCCGGAGGGCTGCCACACGGTGCTTCAGACTCTCCACGGTGTAGTGGACGACCAGATACAGGCAGGACACGACCACAGGCGTAGTGCTCGGGTCCGAACTCGACGCCCTCCCGACCGCAGATGCCCTCCAGGCACCCCGCGCTCCGGCTCACACCCCCTCGGACCACCGAGCAAGCCCCCAGGGAAAGCATACGCCGGCCTAACGCGGCGGCAGTCGGGCCACAAACATGCGACGATTAACCCATGCACGATACGCCCCACTATCCGTTGCGCGGCCTGCTCAAACGGCTGATCGAGCCCTTTGCGACCGGCCATGGCGGCCGCGTGCCACTCGGCCCCGATGAATGGGAGACCCTGCGCCGCCAGGTTCCGTTCATCGCGACGCTCACGCCCGAGGAAGCCGAACGCCTGAAGGGGATGGTGGAAGAGCTGCTGGGCACCCGCGAGTTCGTGGGCATCGAGTCCGAGCCGACCCCCGGCCAGTGCCGCATGATCGCGGCCTACGCGGCACTGCCAGTCCTGGAGCTGGGGCTCGCCCCCTACCGCGACTGGCGCACGCTGGTGCTATACCCGGACACCTTCGTGCCGGAACACGAATGGGTGGACGAGGATGGCATCGTGCATCAGGGGGCCATGCCGCAGTCCGGCGAGGCCTGGGAGCGCGGACCGGTCATCCTGTCCTGGGCCGATGTCGTTCGCGACGGTGCCGTCGTGGTGCACGAGATGACCCACGTGCTGGATGCCGGCAACGGCGACGTGAACGGCTTTCCGCCGCTGGCGCGCGATCACTCCGCCGCAGACTGGACCCGCGACTTCACCGCAGCCTACGAGGCACTTGTCGAGGCCGTGGAATACGACGTCCCGGAAGACCAGCTACCGCTGGACCCTTACGCCGCGACCGCCCCGGAGGAGTTCCTGGCCGTGGCCGCGGAGGCCTTTTTCTTCGAGCCGCAAGGGCTGCGCGAGGCCCTGCCGGCGGTCTATGATCATCTGGTCCGGTATTTTCGCCAGGAACCGCACCGTCGCGCGGCGGCCATCGCCACGCAAGGGACCCACTTGCCACACGAGATCTCCGCATGAAGACCCTGTCACCAAGCCTTTTCCTGCTCACCATGCTGTGGTGGATCATCCCCGGCAGCGCTGTCGCGGTCGACGACCTCGACAGCCGCTACGTGACCCTGGAACCCGTGGTGGTCAACATGGAGTCCTCCGATCGCGCCCGTTACCTGCAAGCCAAGATTCAACTCGAGGCGGCGGAGATGGAGGATGCCCGCGAGATCCGTGGACATATTCCGGCCGTGCGCGACCGGCTCATTCGCATCCTGGGGGGGCGCTCGCCCGACAGCCTGCGCGGCAGCGCGGCCCGCGAAGACCTGCGCCAGGAGGCGATGGAAGAGCTCAACGAGCTGCTGGAGGAACTGACCGGCGCCCCGCGCATCGAGGCCCTGTACTTCTCGGACTTCATCCGCCAGTAGTAACGCGCGCCACCGGCCGGACAAAGAAGACCCCGGCAGCCAAGATCTGCCGGGGCCCAAGCTGCCCGACGGAGGACCGGGCCGGGGTCCCGCCAGGGACCCAGTTCATCCTGCCAAGATCAGTGCGGCCGGTGCAGCAGCGGCATCTCGCCACGCTCGACCATGTGCCGGATCAGGGTTGCCCGGCCAGGTTCTTCCTGCTCCAGCTCGGCAGCGCACTGTGAATCCTGGTGCGTGGCCTCGGCCAGCAGCACCTCGAGCTCACGCAGGTCCACCTTCGGCTGCTGCAGATCCTCCGGCTTCGGGTTTTCCACCATGTGGGTCTCCCAGAACATGCGCGGGTGCCAGCAGTGCAATTGCGCATCCGGGTGCTGAAAGAGTTCGACACAACGACGATTGAGTTCCTGTGCATTCATTGCGAATGACTCCTCGTGCCGGTGTATTCACTCTCCTGTATAGACCCCCGAATACCCGAGTGCAAGGCTCGGATATTAGACCTGGCCCACAGAATACCCGCGCGCTGACTCGAGCGCCTCCAGCGCCTCCATCCATTCAGCCTCGGCGTCCTCCAGACGCGCACGCAACTCGCCCTGCTCACGGGTCAGCTCGGCCAGCCGTCCCGCATCATCTCCGGTGTACAGTGCGGGATCGGCCAGCTCGCCCTCGATCGCCTCCAGCTGCTGCTGCAACTCACTACAGGCCTGCTCCGCCGCATCGGCCCGCTTTTGCAGTGGACGCAGCGCCGCGCGCGCCTGGGCGGCCTGCTGGCGACGCTCCTTCTGCGAACGTGGCGCTTCCGGCGCGGACGGCGCGGAGGCGACCGGCACCTCCCGTTCGCGCTGCAGCTCGCGCGCGTAGTCATCCAGGTCGCCGTCAAACTCGGTCAGACAGCCATCCTCGACCCGCCAGAAACGGTCGCAGACACGCGCCAGCAGTTCGCGGTCGTGCGCCACCACGACCAATCCGCCGGCATAGTTCTCCAGTGCCTCCGCCAGGGCCTCGCGCATGTCGAGGTCCAGGTGGTTGGTCGGCTCGTCGAGCAGCAACAGCGCGGGTGCCTGCCAGATGAGCATCGCCAGCACCAGACGCACCCGCTCGCCGCCGGAGCACTGTCCGACGGGGTTGTCCGCGCGCTCGCCGGGAAACCCCATGCCGCCCAGGAAGTCACGCAGGCGCTGTTCCGGTGCGTCGGCATCCAGCCGTGTCATATGGGTCAGGGGCGAGGCCGCCAGGTCCAGCTGCTCGCGCTGATGCTGGGCGAAGTAGCCTACCCGCAGGCCGGGGTCGACCCGCCGCTCGCCCGCCGTCGGCGCGAGCGTTCCTGCGAGCAGGGACAGCAGTGTCGATTTCCCGGCGCCGTTGGGTCCCAGCACCCCGATACGATCCTCCGGGCGCAGCCGCAGGTCGGTCGCCCGCAGGCGGCAGGTCTCGCCGTCGCAGACCTCCGCCGCCTCCAACGCCAGCAGTGGATCGGGCAGGCGCCCCGGCGTCGGAATCTCCAGGTGGATCGGGCGCGCGGCGCGGATTACCGCCACCTCGTCCAGCCGCTCGAGGCGCTTCAGCCGGCTCTGGGCCTGGCGCGCCTTGCTCGCCTTGGCGCGGAAACGGCGCACGAAGTCCTCCAGGTGCGCACGCTCGGCGGCGACCTTCGCCGCCGCCGCCTCGCTTTGTGCCGCGACCTCCGCGCGTCGTTTCTCGGCCTGGGTGTAACCCCCGCTGTAAAGCTCGATCCTTCCGCGCTCGATATGCGCGATGTGCGTGACCACCGCATCGAGGAAACGCCGGTCGTGGGCGATCACGATTACGGTGCCCGGATAGCGCGCCAGCCAGCCTTCCAGCCAGACGATAGCCTCCATGTCGAGGTGATTGGTCGGCTCGTCCAGCAGCAGGAGGTCCGAGCGGGTCATCAGGGTCCGTCCCAGACCAAGCCGCATCCGCCAGCCACCGGAGAAGTCGCTCATCGGGCGATCGGCATCCTCCGGCGCAAACCCGAGACCGGCCAGCAGGCGGCGCGCGCGGGCCTCGGCGGACCAGCCATCGACCGCATCGATGGCCGCATACAGCCGCGCGTGTTCCGCGCCGTCCTCGACCAACTCCAGCTGCCGCTCCAGGTCGCGCAGCTCGGCATCGCCATCGAGTACATAGTCAACCGCTCGACGAGGGCTGCCCGGGACCTCCTGCGGGAGGTGGGCCACCACCCACTCCGCCGGAACCTCGACATGGCCCGCATCCACGGAGAGTTCGCCTTGCAATGCGGCCAGCAACGAGGACTTGCCGCAGCCATTCGCCCCGGTAAGCCCTACGCGCCAGCCGGCGTGAACAGTCAGATTGCTGTGCTGCAGCAGCACCTGCCGGCCACGCCGCAGCTCGATGTCGGAGAGTCGGATCATGGGCGTAGTGTAGGGAAACGGGTACCCGCGCACACACGGGGGTTCGCGTTTAAAGCCCCTCCCGACCCATGCGTCAATTTATTGCCACCCTTTGCCGCCGGAGGCGGCTCTGCCTTGCCACCCCGGCAGGCAGGCGCCGATTTTCTGTCACCGCGCCCAAGCGAATAGATCCATCATTCTGTTTATTAAAGGCTTTCATCAAGTGGCACAAAATTCGCTTCATCTTGACCCCAAGACTTCTGGATACGGCGAGGCTGCCATGAATCGCGACGGAAACGCAGGGAATCTGCGCCTGGTATCGGGCAAGGGGAAATCCACCGAACGCCCCGAGGCCCCATTTGACGCGCTGGCCTTCGTCCAGTCCCTGACCGCGACACTGGAATTCGACGCCGTCCTTCAGCGCCTGCAAGAACAGCTCCATACCCTCCTGCAGCATTCCGGGTGGATCTTCTACACCGATGGCGACGACCAGTCCTGGTCGGGCGGCGAGGATGACCGCCACCGCATCGAATACGGGCTTAGCTACAACGGCGCCACCATGGGCTCCTTGATCCTGATGCGCGGACGCCGTTTCAGTGATGCAGAACAGCAGCAGATCGAGGCGCTGCTCGGGCTGGCGGCCCCCGCCCTGCACAATGCCCACCGGTTCCGGCGACTGATGTCCAACCTGGAGAGCGACGAACTCACAGGACTGGGCAACCGCCGCGCCTTCGAGATCCAGGGCGCCAAGTGGCTGGCCGACTGCCGCCGCCAGGACCGCCCACTGTCCGTGCTGGCCATCGACCTGGACCACTTCAAGCGCATCAACGACGACTACGGCCATGCGGTAGGCGACGAGCTGCTGCGCCGCGTAGCGGACACGCTGCGTGCGGCCACACGTCAGTCCGACCTGCTGGTGCGTATGGGCGGAGAGGAATTCCTGGCCGTCTTGCCGGGGGCCGACCTGGCCTGCGCCATGGAATGCGCGGAACGCATCCGCACGGCGATTGCGAATATCCGCGCCACCGCGACCGCCGATGATGCATCAGCCCTGCAATGCGAGGGCATGGTCAAGGTCACCGCCAGCATCGGCGTCGCGAGCGTGGGCCGCAGCACAACGCTGCAGGCCCTCTATCAGAAGGCCGACGAAGCGCTGTACGCCGCCAAGCAGTCCGGACGCAACCGCGTCCTGGCGGGCAACTGACCCCCAACCGAAGCTGTACTCAGGGGTTCTCGCCGGGCTGAATGAAATCCACACAGGTGAGCGCCGTGGCCAGGATGGCCTGACGCAGGGCCTCGATCGCCTCCGGCCGCGGGAAACTGGTACGCCAGGCCAGCGCTACCCGGCGGCTGGGCGCCGGGTCCTCGAATCGACGCACGGCCAGCAGGCGCTGGGCGTAGCGATCGGCCCCCACCGCCGTACACGGCAGAATGGTCACGCCCATACCCGAGGCCACCATATGGCGAATGGTCTCCAGCGAGGAGCCCTCCATATTGCGCGGCGTACTGCCATCGGCGGTGACCGTCCTCTGGCAGGCAGGACAGCGCTCCAGCACCTGATCACGGAAGCAGTGCCCGGCACCGAGCATCAGCAAGGTGGCGTCCGCCATGTCCTCGAGGGTCAGCGTCTTCTTGTCCTGCAGGGGGTGGCCGCCCGGCAGCACCGCGACGAAAGGCTCGTCGTACAACGGCAGCGTGACCACCCCCGGCTCTTCGAACGGCAACGAGATGATGATCGCGTCCAGTTCGCCGTGCTTCAGTCGCTCGCGCAATCGGTCGGTGTAGTTCTCCTCGATCACCAGCGGCATTCTGGGTGCACGCTCGCGCAGCACCGGGATCAGCTCGGGCAGCAGGTACGGGCCAATGGTGTAGATGGCCCCGAGTCGCAGGGGACCCGCCAGCTGGTCCTGACTCTGCACCGCCACCGCACGCAGATGCTCCACCTCGGTCAGCACCCGACGGGCCTGGGTCACGATTTGCTCGCCGGCCGGGGTCACGCTGACCACGCCACGGCCACGCTCGAACAGCGTAACCCCCAGTTCATCTTCAAGTTTGCGAATGGCGACGGACAAAGACGGCTGACTGACATGACAAGCCTCGGCCGCTCGACCAAAATGGCGCCGGTCGGCCACCGCAACGACATAGCGCAGCTCGCTCAGCGTCATCGTTCGGGGCCCCGATGCCCCGCACCGTTATCGCCATCCACCAGGCGCCCGTCATCGGGCAGGTCGAGGGTGACATGGCGCAGGCGACGGCCGTCCAGCGAGATCTCGCCGACATGTCGGCTGGCCCCATCGGTGGCGAATTCAAAGCGGTATTGCCGCCACCAGGCCAGGCCTCCGGGCCGGCGTCGAATGGACTGGCGCGTGCGTACCACGCTGCCATCCAGCAACTGTACGCCGGCCTGTTCGCAACTGCGCCGCGCGATCTGTCGCACCCGTTCGTGGGTGCGCCAGGAGTCGTTCACGTAAAAGGCCACCAGAACCAGGGCGAGGATTATCAGCAAAGCCGTCATGGACGGGTATGATACCCACATTCCATTTCTTGCCGACGACCGCCCTGCACTCGACGTCCCATGTCCATCAGCATAAATGCATTCAATCAACTCGCCGGAGAGCTCCGTTCTGTTGGCCAGAGCGAGCTGCTACCCCGCTTCGAGGCCGGGATTGCGGTGGACTACAAGGCCGATGGCTCGGTGATCACGCAGGCCGACCATGCCGTCGATGCACGACTGCGCGACCTGCTGGGGACCGCGATCGCAGGCGAACCCGTACTGAGCGAGGAGCAATCGCGGCAGGAGCAGGCCCGCGTACTCGACCAGGCACCCGCCTTCTGGCTGGTCGACCCGCTGGACGGCACCAGTAACTTCGCCGGCGGCATGCCCTTTTTCGCGATCTCGATTGCGCGCATCGAGGGCGACCGCGTCACCCACGGCGCGACCTACGACCCGGTACGGGACGAACTCTTTACCGCAAAAGAAGACGGGCCCCTGCTGCTGAACGATGCGCCACCCCCGACAGCCGCCCGCGCGCCGGCCAGCCGCCTGGACAAAGCCATCGCCCTCGTCGACTACAAGCGTCTGGACCCCGGTCTTGCGGCGGCCATGGCCACCGACGCCCCCTACCGCTCGCAGCGCAACCTGGGGGCTTGCGCCCTGGAATGGGCCTGGTTGGCGGCCGGGCGCGCCGATCTGTACCTGCATGGAGGACAGGCCCTGTGGGACAGCGCCGCCGGGACCCTGATGCTGGCCCGCGCCGGTGGCACGATGAGCAACCTCGAGGGAGAGGCGGCGTTTGACCGTTCCCTGGACAAGCGCTCGGCCATCGCGGCCCGTTCGGCCGCGTTGTTCGATCAATGGCAGGCGTGGACCGCCCCACGCCGACAGCTCTCCATGGCGTCTCTCTCGTGAAATCTCGAAAGCCAAACAACGGGCGTTTGTCGGCGGGCGATTTCACCCCCCGCTACCTCCCCATCGCCTGGAAGATCGTCGCGGTCGTCGCCATCCTGACCCTGCTGGGCATCGGCACCCTTTCGGTGGTGGTGCTGAACCAGGTCACCAATGTCCTCAACAACCAGATCCAGGCCCAGGCCGAACTGACCCTGGCGCCCGTCGCCCGCACCTCGGCCGAACTGATGCTGGCCGAGGACTACCTGACCCTGGAGACCCTGCTGAACTCGCTGGTCGAAGACGGTCGCGTCGAGTCGGTCACCGCCTACGCCATCGATCGCGGCGTGATCGCCTCGGCCGGCACCCCGCCCTCTCCCGGAGGAGGCATCAGCGAGGGGGTGTGGCCACTGGCGGGCCCGGTAGAGCCCTACCAGCGCGAGGTGCACTTTCAGGATGTCCAGGTCGGGTACATCGAGGCGCACATCGACACGACCCCCATGCAGGAGCTGATCCGCAACACCATCAATGCGGGGATTGCGACGGCGATCGGGGTCTTTCTGCTCAGCCTGATCCTGGCGATCGACATCAGCAAGCGCCTGGTGCGTCCGCTGGAGCGCCTGGCACATGCCATGCGCGAACGCATACGCCATCCAGTCGACGAGCACGGGCGCCCCTTGCCGATGGTGCACGAGGACGAGATCGCCCAGCTGACCGACGCCTTCAACAACATGGCCCAGGACCTGCTGCGCAAGGACCAGGTCGAATCGGCCCTGCGCCGTTATGTCTCCGACGCGATCGCGCAGGACATCCTGGAGAATCTCGACCGGATCGAGCTCGGAGGGCGGGCGGTCGAGGGCTCGGTGCTGTTCGCGGACATCAAGGGCTATACCGCGCTGTCGGAACGCTGCACCCCGGAAGAACTCGGCCGCATGCTGAATGAATTCTTCGGTCCGATGGCGGAATGTATTGCCCGTCACGGTGGGACGGTAGACAAGTACATGGGCGACTGTACCATGGCGGTGTTTGGCCTCGGCGGTGACGAGAACCATCGCCAGACGGCCGCACGAACCGGACTCGCGTTGCTGGAAACGGTCGCCGCGATCAACGCCGAACGCGAGGCCCGGGGCGAGGAACGCGTCGAATTCCGCATTGGCTTGAACGCGGGCGAGATGCTGGCCGGCAACATGGGCGCACAGGATCGCATGCAATTCACCGTGGTCGGCGACACCGTCAACGTGGCGGCTCGCCTGGTCACGGTCGCGCCATCCGCCGGCATGGTAACCACGCAGTGCTTCATGGAGCATGAGCAGGTGAAAGGGCAGTTTGAAACCGAACACTGGGGGACGCACGAGTTACACGGCGTCAGCGAACCCGCCGAGGTGATTCGTATCCTCGCGGTGGCGGACGCCCATTGATGAGACTCCCCGGCGCGCGACCAGGCCTGCTGCTGGCCACCCTCGCCCTGCTTTTTTTCCAGGGCTGTGCCGGCATGCAGCCCTTCATGACGGCGGAAGACCAGATTGAAGCCGCCGTCGAGGAAGGCGAGTACCAGCGCGCCCTGGAGCTGATCGACGAGCACGAGCCCGAGCCAGCCGCCGAATGGGCCTCGCGCCGCGAGCAGATCGAGATCATGGCACAGGAAGCAGCGGAACAGGCCATGAAGGACGCACGGGCTGTTTCCGCCGAGGGCGCGGTCGCGGAGGCCCTGGGAATCCTGGAAGACGCCGAGTCCCGCCTGCCCGAAAGCGAGGAGCGTGCCCGCTTCATTGACCAGCTCGAGCGCCAGCGCCAGGTCGGCCTGCGCACCCTGCAGCAGCGCCACGATGTCCTCGAGGCCCGCAACCTGGTTCAGCAACTCCGCCTGCTGGAGATCATGCGTCCCCTGGTTCCGGATACCGATCAGCTGCCCGCGGACCCGGACGCCCTGAGCGAACGGGCCCCCGCCCTGGCCGAGGCCCTGGAGCAGTATGCCGACGACAGCGAGGGGCGCGAGCGCCTGGACCTGCTGCGCCTGGCACAGGATTTATCCCCGGTCAGCGAACGGGCCGCCCGCATCCGCGAACTCCAGGAAGAGATGCGCACGCGCGAGGAAGACAAGGACCGCGAAGAGCAGGCCGAACGCCTGTCCGCGATCAACGCGCAGCTGCGTCAGGCACTGCAGGCCGGCGAATTGCAGCGGGCCGCCCAGTGGTGTCGCAGCCGAGACATCCAGTTGGACGAGGACGCCTCCGGCCCCGACCAGGCCGCCCAGCGGGCGCGCATCTCCCTGTGCGATGAGTGGCGCGAACAGCGCGACCAGCGCGCCGAGCACCTGCTGGAAGAGGGTCGCCGCCAGTACACGGCCGGCCAGATCCAGGAGGCGGTCAACACCTGGGAAGAAGGACTTGCGCTGGCCCCCAGTCATTCCGGGCTGGCCACCGCGCGCGAGCGGGCCCTGCGCGTACTCGAGCGGCTGGACACCCTGCGCATCCCCGAGGCCCCGGCGCCGGTCGACCCGGAGGCCTCCCCCATCCCCGACACCGAGGATGCCGAGGGGGACGAGGAGTCGGAGTCCTGATATCCACAAGCTGGCAGGTCGTCCCCATGCGGCGACCCTGCTAGGATTGCCGCGCCCGCCTAACCGGAACCACCCCCTGCGATGAGTGCTTCTGTCCACGAGTTGATCACCGACGAACCCCACCGCGTCCTGCAGCTGGGCGATACCGAGGTCGTGGTACTGGGCACCGCGCATGTATCCCGCGCCAGCGCCGACAAGGTGCGTGCCCTGGTCGACACCGGCGAGTTCGATGCGGTGGCCATCGAACTGTGCGAGAGCCGCCAGCGCGCGATGCTGGATCCCGACGCGGTCGGGCGCATGGATCTGTTCAGCGTAATGCGCCAGGGGCAGGCCCCGATGATCGCCGCGAGCCTCGCGCTGGGCGCCTACCAGCAGCGCCTGGCGGAACAGTACGGAATCGAGCCCGGTGCCGAAATGCGCGCGGCAATGGACGTGGCGCTGGATCGCGGCCTGCCGCTGGCGCTGATCGACCGCGACCTCGGCCTGACGTTGCGGCGCACCTATCGCGCCGTGCCCTGGTGGCAGCGCATGGGCCTGATCGGCGGGCTGTTCGGCTCGGTTCTCTCGCGCGAGAAAATCGACGAATCGGAGATCGAACGGCTGAAGGAAGGCGACATGCTGGAGTCCACCTTCAGCGAATTCGCCGAACAGTCGGAGGATCTCTATCGCACGCTGATCCACGAGCGCGACCAGTATATGGCGGCCCACCTGCGGCGTCTGGCCGAGTCCGGCAACCACCGCCGCATCCTCGCCGTGGTCGGTGCCGGGCACCTGTCCGGGATCGCGACCCAGGTGGAAGACGAGCTGACGCCGCCCGATGCCATCCTGGACTCCCTCGACCAGCCACCACCCAAAGCGCGCTGGCCCAAGATCCTGCCGTGGGTGATCGTCGCCGTGATCCTGACCGGCTTCGTGATCGGTTTCCTGCGCAACCCGGACATCGGCCTGCAGATGGTGATGGACTGGGTGATGATCAACGGCGGCCTGGCCGCCATTGGCGCGATTATCGCGCTGGCGCATCCGCTGACCGTGCTCACGGCGGCGCTGGCTGCACCCCTGACCTCGCTGAACCCGACCATCGGGGTGGGCTTCGTCGCGGCCGCGGCCGAGCTGTTTCTGCGCAAACCACGGGTCGACGACTTTGCGCGCCTGCGTCAGGACACCACCACCCCGCGGGGCTGGTGGCGCAACCGGGTCTCGCGCGTGCTGCTGGTCTTCCTGCTAACAACGCTCGGCTCCGCGGCCGGCACCTATATCGGTGGCGCGCGCATATTCAGCCACCTGTTCGGTAGCTAACCTACTCCGGGATCCGCAGGACCAGCTTGCCGCGACGCCCGCCGGCCTCGATGCGCCGGTGCGCCTCGGCCGCCTCGGCCAGTGGCAGGCTGTCCTCTACATTGACCTGCAGCCGTCCGCTGGCCAGGCGCGCGAGTCCCTCGGCCACCAGCGTAGCCTGGTGCTTCAGGCGCCGACGATCCCCTTCCAGCATCGGGGTCAGCATCAGCTCCAGGCTGATACTGGGGTTGCGCAGACGCGCCGCGTTCCAGTCCACGTCATCCGGCGGCGCCAAAAGGGTCACCAGGTCACCGCCGTAGGCCACCTGTGCCAGCCCGTCGCGAAAGACCGGCCCGCCCACGGTATCCAGCACGATGTCGAAACCGCGACCGTCGGTGTAGGCCCGGATCGACTCCTCGGCATCGGGCCGGGCCAGGTCGACCACGTCGCCGCCCAGGCCGGTCACCAGGCGCCGAGCCTCCTCGCGCCGCACCAGTCCCAGGACCCGGGCGCCGGCCGCGCGTGCGATCTGCACGGCCATCTGCCCCACCCCGCCTGCAGCGGCATGCACCAGCACGGTCTGCCCGCGCTGCAGATCGGCACGCTCGAACAATGCCTCCCAGGCCGTGAGCCAGGTCAGCGGCAGGGACGCGGCCTGCAGGTCCGTCACCGCGGCCGGCACCGGCACCACGGCCGCCTCCGGGACTACCACCTGCTCGGCATAGGTACCCGGGTCCGCCCCCACGCCACCAAAGCAAAAGGACACGCGCTGCCCCGGGCGAACATGGCGCACACCACTGGCGCAGGACTCGACCACACCGACGCCGTCACAACCGGGCGTGTTGCGTGGCGCGCCGGGCACCAGCATGCCTCGCGTCCGAACCTTGGTGTCGACGGGATTCACCCCAGCCGCCAGCAGCCGAATCTTTACGTCGTCAGTCCCTTCAAGCTCGGGCTCGGGGACCTCCCTTAGTTCCAGAACATCCGCCCCACCGGGCTCGTCGAAAACGATGGCTCGCATCGAGCGACTCCTCGTGTTTGAACATGCCTTGTGGATTTTGATACCGCTTCGGGAAGTCTTTCCAGCGACGCGCTAGAGGCCAATCCCGATACCGATCCCGAAACGTACGCCCGACGAAGGTCTAGGAGGCTCCGGGTCTGGCCACAGATGGACCGAGTAGGCGTCCAGCAGCGGGAAGACGTAGGCCAGCTCCCCGATCGAGCCTTCCTCGGTCCCCGAAACCGTCCCCACCGCCGTAACGCGCCGACCCGGGCGGTAGTCGACCGGATCGGCAAATCCATCGAGCTTGAGGCGAAAACGCCCCGTATTGGCCTGCCGTGTCTGGGGCTCCTGGCGCTGCAACGGGTAGCTGACCACCTCGAGTACCGTGCTGTCCGCACGATTGTCGACCCGCGCGATCACCCCGCCCCAGACCTGGTCCTCGGCGGGCAGGTTGTCGGCCGTCACGCTGCGCGGGGGCACCGGATCACCCACCGCATCGGGGATGTCCAGCGGGCCGGCGGCACAGCCCGCCAGCAGTACCGGCGCGCACATCAGCGCCAGCGCAGCGACCCGGCTTCGCCATGCGTTACCAGTACCAGGGATCATATCGCCAGGGGTCGTGACGCCAGTGGTAGGGGTGCGGCCGCCAGTACGGGCCCATATAGCCCGGCGGGCCCCAAGGGTCGTAGTAATACGGATCGCGCGGCGGGGGGCGCTTGGCCCACAGGTGTACCGTCTGTGCCTCGATGCGGACGAAGCGATAGTCGAACTCGCCAATTGAGCCGTCCTCTATGCCGCCCAGTCGCCCGCGCACCGTGACCTCGCGCCCCTCCTCGTACACCTGGGGATCGAGGAAGTCGTCGATATAGGCGCGGAACCGCCCTTCCGACTGGTCGACCTCGCGCGGACGAGCCTCGCGACTGAGCGGGCGCGCCACCACCTCAAGTCGGGTGCCATCCCGGGTGTTCTCGACCTTTGCAATGACACCGCCCCAGACCACAGCCTGACCCTTGGTCGCCTCGGGATCGGCGAGGACCTCGGCGCGGGTCAGGGGCTCCTCCGGCAGGGGCTCGATCCCTTCGGGGATGCTCGCACAGCCCACGAGCAATCCGCCCAGCAGCAAGGTGGTCAGCGCAGAAAAGTGACGCAGAAGGTTCATGCCTCTAGGACCGCCCGCAGCACACCAAGGTTCGCATCACTCCGGGCCTGGCGCACAAAGCGCCTCGACATCCACGATCTCGTGCTGGGCCGCCTCCACGGCCCGCAGCAGGTCCTCCGGCTCCAGCCCGACGGCCTGCCAGACACCCTCGTCCACCGGTGGAGCATCGGCCCAGTCGCGCGAGTCAATCTCGGCCAGGTGGGCCCCCGTATTGGCGAGATGCACCAGCATCACTGCCAACCGGTGCACCTCGGGCGCCGACTGCGGGTGGTGGTGTCCGGCCACGCAGGCCACCAGCCCCTCCGGCAGCCCCCAGTGGGCGGCCAGCGCCCCGCCCAGCTCCGCGTGGTCGAAACCCAGTTGCTCACGCTCGGCCCGCTGTGGACTCGGGCCCGTCCCGATATCCAGACTGGAGAGAAACGCACGGTGCGCCGCCTCCGGCGACTGGGTGAACAGCAAGAGCTTGCCCAGGTCATGCAACAGCCCGGCGAGAAAGACGCTACCGGCCTGGCGCGGCAGAACCCGGTCGGCCAGGTGGCGGGCGATGACCGCACAGTAGGCGGAATGGCGCCAGAACACCTCCAGCGGCAGACGCTCCTGGTCGGGGATGCTGCCAGTCGCGCGGGTGATCGCACCGGCGACGACCAGACGCTTAAGGGTGTCGCGTCCGAGCAGGCTCACCGCCCGTTCCACGGTATCGACGCTGCGCGTCTGCGCGTACGCCGGGCTGTTGGCCAGGCGCAGAACGAGGGCCACCAGACCGGGGTCACGTCCCAGGGTCGCGGCGATCTGCCCCGGGGTACTGGTGTCATCCTCCAGCAGGCGCGCGACCTCGAACACGACCTGCGGCATCGCCAGCAGCTTGTCGGCCGACTGGACGCGCGCCTCGAGGCTCTCCGTTGCGTGCATCTCGGACATCCTGATTCTCCATGACAGGGCCGCCCGCCCCGCTGTGTCTACTGTAGCCCCATGCCTCCCGTCAGGGAAACGAAGCGCGGGCAAATCGCGGCGGAACGAACCATAATCAGGTACTCGGGTCACTAATGGTTGCTTGTACCCCACAACGGAGGTTGTCCCATGGCGTTTCGACTGACCGCTGCACTACTGGCCTTTACCCTCCCCGGCCTGGCGCTGGCCGGCATCCAGACCGAGGAGGTCACCTACGAACATGATGGCGAGGAGATGACCGGCTATCTCGCCTATCCCGATAGCGACGGCCCCCACCCGGGCGTCCTGGTGGTCCATGAATGGTGGGGCCACAACGAATACGCCCGCGACCGGGCCGAGCAACTGGCACGCGAGGGCTATGCCGCCTTCGCACTGGACATGTACGGCAGCGGCAAGAGAGCCGACCACCCATCCGAGGCGGGGGAGTTCGCCGGGCAGATTCGCGGCAACCGCGACCTGATGCTGGGCCGCTTCGAGGCCGCCCATGACTGGCTCAAGGACCACGATGCCACAGCCGACCAGGCACTGGCGGCGGTCGGCTACTGCTTCGGCGGCACGGTGGTGCTGGAGGCCGCGCGCGCCGGCATGGACCTGTCCCTGGTTGCCAGCTTCCACGGCGCACTGGTAACCGACCACCCGGCCGGCACGGGCGACGTCACGGCCGAGGTCCTGGTGTTCAACGGTGCGGCCGACCCGATGGTTCCGCCGGAGCAGGTGGCGGACTTCCGCGAGGAGATGGACAACGCCGAGGCCACCTATACCTTTGTCGACTTCTCCGGAGTGGTGCACAGTTTCACCAACCCCGGGGCCGATGAGATCGCCGAGAAGTTCGACATGCCGGTGGGCTACGACGAGCGGGCTGACCGCGACTCCTGGAAGCACCTGCTGAGCGCCCTGGAACGCATGTAATTCGAACATCTGGCAGTACTTGAGCGTGGCGGGCCCGTTGCCCGCCACGCTCAATTTACGCTACCCGGGCCCGCTGATCCGATCAGAAGTTGCGGAAAAAAATCAGCGTCCCAAGCCCCACCACCACGGCCACCATGACCAGAATCGCCAGCTTCAGCCAGCGCCAGCCACGAGAAGGCGCCGGACGACTGCGGCGTTTGCGCGATGAAGGCCTGGCCGCCGGCGTATCGGCGGCCAGTGCCGGTGCGGGCGACATCGGTTCGTTGGTACGGGCCACCAGCGGTTCTTGCGCCCCCCCGCGCGCAGCAGCGGCGTCACGCTCCTGCCCCGACAGAGACGCCACCGGATCCGGCGACGTCGACCCCAGCTCCAGTTCGCGAATGCGGGCTCGCAGGGTCTGATTGCGTTCGCGTGCCTCCTCCAGCTCCTGCTCACGACGGGCCAGCCGTTCGGCAAGGGCCGAGGAGGAGCCATCCTGCTCCGAACAGCGCGCCTCCAGGTCCGCCCGTGCCCGCTCGGCTGCGGCGGCACGCTCGCACTGCTGATTGCGCTCCTGACGCAGCCGGGACGCCTCTTCCAGGGCCTGATCCCGCTCCTTCTGCACGGTCTCGCGCAAGCGGTCCAGCTCCACCAGCTCGTGGTCCAGCCGGATATTCTCGTTCTCGAACTCGCGCACCCGGGCACGTAGTATTTCCAGCTCCTCGACCTGCTCGGGCGAGTCCGGAGTGGCCGTCTCTTCTCCCGGGTCTTCGCCCGCGATCAGCTCGGCCGCCTGCAGCTCGGCCAGCTGGCCTTCGCTTTCCTCGGCGCGCTGCAAGGCGGCCGTCGCCTCGTCGTGCGCTTCGCTCAGCGCGGCACGCAGGCGTTCGATCTCGCGCTGCGCCTCGCGTTCGCTGGCGGATTGCTGGCGGAGCATCAACTCGCGCCGCAGCCGGTCCACTTCCTGCCGCAGTAGCTGGTCACCGCCACCCCCAGGGGTCAGCGGCAGCAGGTCATTGACCACCTCGCGCACACGACCGGGCACAAAGGGCTTCATCAACACGGCGTTGGCGCCCAGTTGCAGCCATTCGCGACTGGCTTCCTCGTCGCTTTCCTGGCCGGTGATGATGGCCACCGGAAGATCGGCCGGGAGCCCTTCGGCGCCATCGCGAATACGCAACAACAGGTCCTGGCCATCCAGCCCCGGCATGGACAGGTCCGTCAGCACCAGACCGATATCGGCATTGCGCTGCAGGAGAGACCAGGCCTCTTCGCCATCCGCGGCCTCGTAGACCACACGCTCACCCTGCAGGATGCGCTGCAGGGCGATCCGGATCACCTTGGAATCATCCACCACCAGAATGGCGGTGCGGGTCGTTGCCGATTGTTGTTCACTCATCAAAGTCCCCCGGGGCACGCCACGTGCCGCGCTTCCCTGCACGACCGGACTCGAGTCCCGCTCTGAAGGTTACGCATGCACCCGCCCCGGCGCCAGCGCACGCTGCGGTCCGACGAGAACCGGGTCACGTTTTTGCGCGCCGCTCAAACGGGCTTCGACTTCCACTGGACCGCATACAGATCCCGCCGCCGGTCGCGCAGGTTGCGCACCGAGCCGTGGTTGCGCAGTTCCTTGAGGTTGTCGAGGTCGAGATCGACGATCAGGGTCATCTCGGTATTCGGCGTCGCCTCCGCGGCCACCGCGTCGTGCGGGAACGCAAAATCGGACGGCGTGAACACCGCCGCCTGCGAGTACTGCATGTCCATGTTCTCGACCCTGGGGAGGTTGCCGACCGAACCGGACATGACCACGTAGCACTCGTTCTCGATGGCGCGCGCCTGGGCACAGCGGCGGACTCGCAGGTAGGCGTTCTTGGTGTCGGTCCAGTACGGCACGAACAGGATCTGCAGCCCCTTCTCGGCCATTACCCTGGGCAGTTCCGGGAACTCCACGTCGTAGCAGATCAGGATGCCGATCTTGCCGAAGTCGGTGTCGAATACATGCACCTCGTCCCCGCCCTGCAGCCCCCAGTAGGCGACTTCGTCCGGGGTAACGTGGATCTTGTACTGGCGGTCCCAGGTGCCGTCGCGCCGGCACAAATACGAGACGTTGCGCAGGACATCGTCGGTGTATTCGGGCATCGACCCGGCGACGATGTTGATGTTGTAGGCGAGCGCCAGGCGCACCATCTCCTCGCGGATCTGCTCGGTGTACTCGGCCAGGTGCCGCACGGCCTCGGCCGGGTACTCCTGGTTGAACGCCCCCATCAGCGGGCCATTGAAGAACTCCGGGAACAGCACGCAGTCGGAGCGATAGCCGGAGACGGCATCCACGAAGTATTCGACCTGCTGAAACAGCGAGTCGAGATCCGGCGTCGGGCGCATCTGCCACTGGACCACGCCGATACGCACATCCGAACGGCTGCCCCCGATCAGCTTCTCCTTCTCCTCGTAGTAGATGTTCAGCCACTCGATCAGGGTCGCGTAGGCGCCGGATTTCTCGTCGTCCGGGAGGTAGTTGGTGATGATCTTGCGAACGTGGAAGTCGTTGGCCAGCTGAAAGGTCAGGATTGGGTCGGTGATCTCGTGGTTCTTGACCTTCTCCACGTACTGCTGCGGGGTCAGCTCGTCCCGGTACTGCTCGTAGCCCGGGATGCGCCCACCGGCCACGATCGCGCGCAGGTTGAGCTTCTGGCACAGCTCCTTGCGCGCGTCATACAGACGGCGCCCGAGGCGCAGGCCGCGATAGTCGGGGTGGACAAAGATATCGACGCCGTACAGGGTGTCACCATCCGGGTCATGGGTGGTCAGAAACCCGTTTCCGGTGATCTGCCAGTAGCTGTGCTGGTCACCGAAACGCTTGTACTCGACGATCAGGCTGATCGCGGCGGCCACCACCTTGCCCTTGTCCTCGATGCAGATCTGGCCTTCGGGGAAGCGGGAAATCTGCGACCGGAACTGGGCCTCGCTCCAGGCGCCGTCGAGGTCCTCGTATACCCGTTCCATGATCTCGCGGATATCGTCGTAGTCTTCCATCCGCGTCGGCCGCAGCGTCAGGCGGTGCGGCGCGTTGGGGTCGGCGTCTTGCTGATTGCTCACGCGTTGGATGCTCCGTGGTGGTGGGGCCACCCGCCGGCCGGTTCAGAAGATCCAGGCCAGCAGCAGCCAGAAAAAGACAAAGAACAAGAAAAAGCCGGGGATCATGAACTGCAACTCGCCGATCAGCCCCTCCCCGGCCGCCAGCGCGAACACCAGCATGACCAGCACCGAGACGATTGCGGCCACCAGGGCCGCCATCTGCAGCCCCATGCCGTCGTCGAAGGTGGTCGCGACCCACTCGGACAGCCCCGGCAGGGTGACGGCCGCGCCCAGTACGATCAACGCCACCAGCAATGTGGCCAGGGCCGAGGTCCCCAGCAGGATGCGCAGGGCCAGGCGGCCGTCGCGGCGATCGCCGGCGCTCACGCAGCCGCCTCGCGACGATCACGCACATAGTCCCGCACGCGGTGCGGGTCCGGGATACCACTGACGCGGAACTCCGGATTGTCGCCGGTGGTGTACACCGCAATCTCGCCGACCCGGAAGATCCGGTTCCAGAAGCTCTGGTCGACCTTCACGGTGCGAATCTGTCCGATATCCAGGTCCACATGGGACTTGCTGAGCAGGCCCTCTTCCAGGTGCACCTGATCGGCATCAATGCGCAGGCGCACCGAACGCGTCTGCAGATACCACCACAGCAGGATCAACAGCCCCAGGCCAAAGGCGGCAATCAGCAAAACGCTGAAAATGAAACCGAACGGGTGATTGCGAAACATCGCCGGGTGGGCATCGATCGCGGGTGCACGGCTGGACATGGGACCTCCGGTTCGCGGACAGGTCCCGACAGTGTGCCAGATGGAACGCCCGTCGCGGGTGTCTCCAAGCGATGCTGCCGCGTCGGCCAAGGAACGCGGCATCGCGGATCAGGCAGGGCGGCTCATGTTCTTGCCGTAGAAGATCTCCATCATCTCGTGCTTGAGCAACTTGGCGATGCGCTTGGCCTCCTTGGCCGAGTAGTCATCCTTGCCCAGGCCGAACAGGTAGCTGTCGAGATCGAAATCCTTGAGCACCATCTTGGTGTGGAACAGGTACTCTTGGTACACGTTCACGTCCACCATCTGGTACTTCTCTTTGGTATCGCGCGAGAGGAAGTCCTGGATGGAGTTGATCTTGTGGTCGATGAAGTGCTTCTTGCCACGCACGTCACGGGTAAAGCCGCGCACGCGGTAATCCATGATCACGATATCCGACTCGAAGCTGTGGATCAGGTAGTTCAGGGCACGCAGCGGGGAGATGCGCCCGCAGGTGGAGACATCGATGTCCGCGCGGAAGGTGGCAATGCCCCCCTCAGGGTGCGCTTCGGGATAGGTATGGACCGTGATATGGCTCTTGTCGAGGTGCCCGACTACGGTCTCCGGCAGCGGGCCCGGTCCCTCTGTGTACCCGATCATCTCGGTCGCCACCGGCTCTTCAGAGATCAGCATCGTCACCGAGGCGCCCTGCGGGTCGTAGTCCTGACGCGAGATATCCAGGATATTGGCCCCGATCAGGTGGGCCACGTCCGTCAGGATCTGCGTCAGACGCTGGGCGTTGTAGGCCTCGTCGATGTACGCAATGTACTCGTCCCGATGGCGTTCGCCGGAGGCGTAGCAGATGTCATAGATGTTGAAGCTCAGGCTCTTGGTCAGGTTGTTGAACCCGTGGAGCTTGATCTGCTTCTTGTGACGGGGCATGGCGTTTCCTCTTGCCCGGTGCGCAGGGAACGGCGGATTGTAGACGTAGCAGCCCGTCAGGGAAACACGCCGCGCCTGCTGGCGGAAATTTCCGCTACCCGCGCGGGTGACTCAGCGCGGTGCCGGGCCCTCGACAATCTCGAAGTCGTGGGTAACCCTGGCCGCCGCACCAAGCATCAGCGAGGCCGAACAGTATTTCTCCGCGGACAGCTCCACCGCCCGCCCCACCTGCTTTTCCGACAGTCCGTTCCCGTAGACGCGAAAGTGGACATGAATATCGGTGAACACCTTCGGCACCGTCTCCGCCCGCGTACCGTCCACCGTGACCTCGCAGTCGAGGACCTCCTGGCGCCCCTTTTTGAGCATCGCCACGACATCGAAACTGGTGCATCCACCCAGCCCCAGCAGCAGCATCTCCATCGGACGAACCCCCAGGTTGCGACCGCCGGCATCCGGGGGGCCATCCATCACGATCGCGTGACCGCTGCCGGTCTCGCCGACAAACGCCACCTGCTCCAGCCACTTCACCCTGACCTGCATGCGCGTCTCCTTTTGCCCACAATTTCGGCCCGTTTGGAAGGCCCTGTGTGGCCTATACTCAACAAAAAATGCATGAACTTTGAGATACAAAGCACAAAATCAAATCTCGCTCGACGAATTTTGTGACTCGATCCCGACACCCGCGTCCCGCTCGCGGAGGGCTGAATTACACTGAAAACCGTCCTCAACAAGCGAGACGTAAAAGCCATGGATGCCATGACTATGAATAACCCGTTCGTCTACCGCCCGGCACAGCCGTCGCCGGCACTGGAGCGCTTCCTCGGTTACTGCCACCGCCGGCACTATCGCAAGCGCACGACGATCATTCACTCCGGCACGGTACCGGATACGTTGTACTACGTCGTCAGCGGCTCCGTTTCCGTGTTGGGCGAGAACAACGGGCACGAGCTCGTTCTGGCCTACCTGAACAAGGGCGAATTCTTTGGCGAACTCGGCATGTTCGAGGATGACCCGCGCTCGGCGACGGTCGTCACCCGCGAGGATACCGAGACCGCCGAGATCCCCTACACCCAGTTCCGCGAGATCGTGCAGCGCGACCCGGAGATCCTGATGCTGCTGACCAGCCAGATCGCCACCCGCCTGCGCCAGACCTCGCGCAAGGTGATGGACCTGGCCTTTGTCGACGTTACCGGCCGCATTGCCCACACCCTGCTGGATCTGGCACGCCAGCCCGACGCCATGACCCACCCGGATGGCATGCAGCTGCGTATCACCCGCCAGGAGATCGCGCGCATCGTCGGCTGCTCGCGCGAGATGGCCGGGCGTGTCCTGAAGGACCTGGAGGAACGCGGACTGATCACCGCCCACGGCAAGACCATCGTCGTGTTCGGCACCCGCTGAACGGCATCCCGGCAAAAACCTGCCCGCAGCGAACGCGGGCGGGCACCTCGCCCGCAAGCAAACCGCGGACGACCGGACGACCGGACGAAGTATCAGTCCTCGCCGCGGAACAGCCGGCCCAGCGCCAGCCCTGGATCCTCGGTGCGCATGAAGGCCTCGCCCACGAGGAAGGCATTCACCCCCGCCTCCTGCATGCGCGCCACATCCTTGCGGGTATGGATGCCGCTCTCGGTGACCAGAAGCGCCGATTCCGGCACCTGGTTCTTCAGTTCCAGCGTGGTCTCCAGGCGCGTCTCGAAAGTACGCAGATCGCGGTTGTTGATGCCGATCAGGTCCGCCCCGATCTTCTTCGCGCGCTCGAGCTCTTCGGCATCGTGCACCTCGACCAGGGCATCCATGCCCAGCTCGCGGGTCAGGAAGTACAGCTCATGCAGCGCGGTGTCATCCAGCGCGGCGGCGATCAGCAGCACGCAGTCCGCCCCCAGCACCCGCGCCTCGTAGACCTGGTAAAGGTCGATCACGAAGTCCTTGCGCAGAATCGGCAGCTTGCAGGCCACGCGCGCATCGCGCAGATCGCCGTCACGCCCCTTGAAGAAGTCCACGTCGGTCAGCACTGACAGGCAGGTGGCCCCGTGTTCCTCGTAGCTGCGGGCGAAGGCCTCGGGGTTGAAGTTCGGGCTGATCTGCCCCTGGCTGGGGCTGGCCTTCTTGATCTCCGCGATCACGGCGGCGCGGCCGGCATCGATATCGCGCTGCAGCGCCGCCCGGAACCCGCGCGGCTCCGGGGCCGACCCCATCCAGCCACGCAGCTCGCGCAACGGCCAGAAGGCCTCGCGTTCCTTCACCTCCTCGCGCTTGCGCTCGAGGATCCGCTTGAGAATATCGGGTACATCTCGGATCTCGCTCATGCCGGGTCCTTGTCTGCCAGTCGTGCACTCGCCTCTTGCAGGCGCTCCAGGCGCTCGCGCGCGGCGCCACTGTCGATCGCGGCCGCCGCCCGCTGCACACCGCCCGCCAGCGAATCGGCACCGCCACCCGCGTAGATGGCGGCGCCAGCGTTCAGCAGCACGATGTCGCGCGCGGCGCCGGGTTTGCCCTCCAGGACGTCACGCAGCATTGCGGCCGAGGCCTCCACACTGTCCACCCGCACCGCATCCAGCGCGGTGACGGCCAGACCGAAATCCTCGGGCCGAACCGTATATTCGCGGATCACGCCGTCCTTCAGCTCGGCTACCCAGGTCGGCGCGCCGATGCTGATCTCGTCCAGCCCGTCCTCGGCGTGCACCACCAGCACATGCTCGCTGCCGAGGCCCTTCAGGGCCTCGGCCAGCGGGCGCACCCAGGCTTCGGAGAACACGCCCAGCACCTGATTCGGCGCCCCGGCGGGATTGGTCAGCGGGCCCAGCACGTTGAACAGCGTGCGCACGCCCAGTTCCTTGCGCGGGCCGATCGCGTGTTTCATCGCACCATGATGGGCCGGGGCGAACAGGAAGCCGACGCCGACCTCTTCGATGCAGGACCCAACCGCCTCCGGCGACAGCCCGAGATGGATCCCAAGATGCTCCAGCACGTCCGCGGAGCCGGACTTCGACGACACCGAACGGTTGCCGTGCTTGGCGACCCGCACGCCGCCGGCCGCCGCAACCAGCGCCGAGGCGGTGGAGATATTGAAGGTGCCGGAGGCATCGCCGCCGGTGCCGCAGGTATCGACCAGCCCGGTACGCGGGACATCCACGCGCGTCGCCAGCTCGCGCATTACACCGGCCGCCGCGCGGATCTCCTCGATGGTCTCGCCCTTCATGCGCAGGGCCACCAGCAGCCCGCCAATCTGGGCATCGGTGGCCTCGCCGGTCATCACGGCCTGCATAACAGCGGTCATGGCCGCCTCATCCAGGTTCTGGCGTTCGATCAGGGCCGCTATGGCTTGCTGCACGGTCACAGGGCTGCTCCTGTCGGGGAATCGGGAGCGCTAGTGTAACGCCCGCTCCCGCGCGGCACGAACCAGGGAAACGCGGATCAGCGTTTTCCCGGCCGGTCCCCGATGAACCAGACGAAGGCGGCGAACAGCCAGATTGCGGCCGCACCGGCGACCAGGTGCAACAGGACGTCATCCAGCCAGTCGACCACGAAGAGCGTGAGCAGGGCCGCAAACCCGAGCTGGATAAAGGCCTGCATCGCCGAGGCCATGCCGCGGGCGCCCGGATAGCAGTCCAGCGCCAGCAGGGTCAGCGAGGGCATCCCCAGGGCCAGGGCAAAGCTGTACAGGGCAAACGGCAGGGTCACGGCCGCCACCGAGGGCTCCGGGTCCAGTGCTGCCCAGCCCACCAGCGCGAGCGAAATCCCGGTGAGCAGCAAGCCGATCCGTACGGTGATCTCGGGCGCCCCGCGCCCGGCGCTCCAGCCGGAGGCCACGCCCCCCAGCATCAGCCCCACGACCATCGGCGCGAACAACCACCAGAAATCGCGCTCGCCACCTCCGAGATGGACATAGATCAGCGCGGGCGAGGCCGCGACGAACAGGAACTTGGCCCCGAACAAAGTGGTATGCACCAGTACGGGCTGCAGGAACTGCATATTGCGCAGCGTGCCCGCGTAGCGCCCGAGCACCAGCCGCGGCCGGCTGGACACGCGCCCGACCGGGGGCAGGGTCTCCGGCAGCCACAGACGCGCAGCGAGTAGCAAGACCACCCCGTAGAGCACCAGGAATGCGAACACCGAGCGCCAGCCAAACGCGGATTGCAGATAGCCGCCCAGGATGGGCGCAATCGCGGGCCCCATCGCGAACATGATCGTCACAATCGCGAATACACGCCGCGCATCAATGGGATCGAAGCGATCGCGCACCAGGGCACGGCTCACCACCACTCCGGCCGCCGCCGCGAAGCCCTGGCCGACACGCAGCCCGATCACCTGCCAGTACTCGACCGCCACCACCAGCAGCGCGGATGTCGCGACATAGGCCACCAGCGCCCACAGCACGACCGGGCGCCGGCCCAAGGCATCCGACAGCGGCCCGGCCACCAGCGTGGCCAGGGCAAAGGCGACCAGATAGGAGGACAGCGTCGCCTGCATCGCCGCTCCGTCGACGGCCAGGTCCGCGGCCATCGCCGGAAACGACGGCAGGTAGGTATCCAGCGAGAACGGCGCCAGCAGCGCCAGGGGTGCGACCAGCAGCGCGAAACGCAGCCGGGTGCGTTGGTGCGGCGTCACGCCGGCTGGGGCAGGCGGCGCAGGAAGTTGTCGAGGAGCTCGTGCCCCTGCCGGGTCAGGATGGATTCGGGATGAAACTGCACGCCCTCGACGTCCAGCTCACGGTGGCGCAGGCCCATGATCTCGTCGCGGGAGCCGTCCTCGCGCTCGGTCCAGGCGGTGACCTCCAGGCAATCGGGCAGCGAGGCCGACTCCACCACCAGGGAGTGATAGCGCGTGGCCTCCAGCGGATTCTCGAGGCCCGCAAAGACCCCTACCCCGGTGTGATGCACCGGGGAGGTCTTGCCGTGCATGATCTCGCGGGCCCGCACCACGCGCCCGCCGAACACCTGGCCAATCGCCTGATGCCCGAGGCAGACCCCGAGGACCGGGATCTGCCCGGCAAAGCGGCGGATCACATCCATCGACACACCCGCCTCGTTCGGGGTGCAGGGGCCGGGCGAAATCATGATCCCGGCAGGTGCCAGCTCGGCGACCTGGTCGGGCGTGATCTGGTCGTTGCGATGCACCTCGACCTCGGCCCCCAACTCGCCCAGATACTGGACCAGATTGAAGGTGAACGAGTCGTAGTTGTCGATCATCAGGATCATGCCGGGATTCCCTCCGCCGCACCGGACCGGTACAGATCGCAGACTAGCGCGAGTGCGCCCGGCGTGCCCGACAACCGCGCTCGCGCTGCCCGTTCTGCGCTGGTCATCACGCCCTCAGCCACGGTGCCTGCGCGGCCCCAGTCCGCCCAGCGCCAGTTCGGCCGCGCGCACGACCGCGCGCCCCTTGTTCAGGGTCTCCTGCCACTCGTTCTCGGGCACCGAGTCATGCACCACCCCGGCGCCGGCCTGGATGTGCAGCTCGCCGTCGTGCAGCACCGCCGTGCGTATCGCGATCGCGGTATCCATGTTGCCGGACCAGGAGAGGTAGCCGACCGCACCGGAATACGGCCCGCGCTTGACCGGCTCCAGCTCGTCGATGATCTCCAGCGCGCGGATCTTCGGCGCGCCGGAGACCGTACCGGCCGGGAAGGTCGCGCGCAGCACGTCCATCGTCGAGTGCCCCGGAGCAAGCTGCCCCTCCACATTAGAGACGATGTGCATCACGTGCGAGTAGCGCTCGATGCTCATGGTGTCGGTCACCTCCACCGAGCCGATCTCGCAGACTCGGCCGACGTCGTTGCGCCCGAGGTCGATCAGCATCAGGTGTTCGGCGCGCTCCTTCGGGTCCGCCAGCAGCTCGACCTCCAGCGCGCGGTCCTCTTCCTCGGTACGCCCGCGCGGGCGGGTTCCGGCGATCGGCCGCACGGTCACGCGGTCGTCCTCCAGGCGCACCAGGATCTCCGGCGAGGCGCCGACCACGTGGTGGTCGTCCAGGTCCAGGTAGTACATGTAGGGCGACGGGTTCAGCGCCCGCAGCGCACGGTAGAGATCCAGCGGGGGTGCCGAGAACGGCACGCTCATGCGCTGTGCCAGCACGACCTGCATCACGTCGCCATCCATGATGTATTCCTGCGCCCGCGCCACGGCCGCCTTGAAACCCTCGGCCGACCAGCCCGGCACATACTCCGGCACCGCGTGCGGGTGCGGCGGGTCCTCCGGCGGCACCAGCGGCTCGCCGATCCGGCTCTCCAGCGCATCGAGGCGTTCGGCCGCCACGGCCTGCCCGTCGGGGCGCGAGGTATCGGCATGCACCACCAGATACAGCCGCCCGGAGAGGTTGTCGTAGACCACGACCTCCTCGGAGACCATCAGCAGGATGTCCGGCAGGCCCAGGGCATCGGGCTTTTCCGGGCCTTCCAGACGCGGCTCGATCAGGCGTACGGTCTCGAAGCCGAAATAGCCGACCAGGCCACCGGTGAAGCGCGGCAGGCCCGGCAGGTCGGCGACCTTGAAGCGCGCCTGGTAGGCCTCGATCCAGGCCAGCGGGTCAGTCTCGGTGGTTTGCTCGACCACATCACCGTCGGTCTCCACCGTGATGTCATGGCCGTGCACCCTCACCCGGGTCCGCGCCGGCAGGCCGATAAAGGAATACCGGCCCCAGCGCTCCCCGCCCTGCACCGACTCGAACAGGTAGGAATACGGCCGGTTGGCCAGCTTCAGAAAGATGGACAGCGGGGTCTCGAGATCCGCCAGGACCTCGCGCACCAGCGGGATGCGGTTGTAGCCCTCGCGGGCCAGTGCGTCGAACTGTTCGGGGGTCATCACAAGGGTTCCTGACAAGAGAGGGGCAGACGGCACGGCAGATCAGTCGCCGTTTCGCCATCGCCTCGCTGTCCGGCCCATTGCGATCATACTCAGGCCGCCCGCGCGGGCAGCAAGTCCGGCAGTTCGTCCAGCCGGTCGAGCACCGCGTCGGGGTTCTCGTCGCGGATGTCGTCGCCGTGATTGTAGCCGTAGGTCATGCAGACGATCTGGAAGCCGGCCGCGCGTGCCGCCTTCACGTCGCTCTTCGAGTCCCCGACCATCAGCGACTCGGAGGGGTCGACACCCAGCTCGTTCGCCGCGTGCAGCAGCGGCGCCGGGTCGGGCTTCTTCTGCGGCAGGGCGTCGCCGGCGACCACGATCTCGAAGTCGTCGAGGATGCCCTTTTCCCGCAGCAGCGGCACGGTGAAGCGCTCGGCCTTGTTGGTCACGCAGCCCAGGCGGTACCCGGCGGCCTTCAGCTGGTCCAGCCCCTCGCGCACCCCCGGGTACAGCGGCGAGCGCCCGGCAGTGTTCTCCTGATAGATGCGCATGAAGACGGGTAGTGCGCGCTCGAAGGCCTCCGGGTCCGGTTCGCCGTCGAGCGCATTGATCAGCGCCCGCTTGACCAGCCGTTCCACCCCATTGCCGACCCAGTTGCGCACGGCCGCCTCGCCGCGCTCGGGCAGGCCCAGCTCGCGCATCATGGCATCCACGCTATAGGCCAGGTCCGGCACGCTGTCGATCAGCGTGCCGTCCAGGTCGATCAGGATCATGCGGGGGCGCTTGAGGGACATCCCGGTCTCCGTCGGACGTGGCGAATCAGGCCTTGGCCAGTTCGTCGCGCATCTGCTGGATGATGCTGTTGTAGCGGTTCGCGTCGGAGTCGCTGGACGCGCCGAAGATCGCGGAACCGGCGACGAAAGTATCGGCACCCGCGGCCTTGATCTCGCGGATGTTGTCGGCCTTCACGCCGCCGTCGATCTCGAGGCGGATGTCACGCCCGGATTCTTCGATCATCTTGCGCGCGGCGCGCAGCTTGTCGAGCGTGGCCGGGATGAACTTCTGGCCGCCAAAGCCCGGGTTCACCGACATCAGCAGGATCATGTCGACCTTGTCCATCACGTATTCCAGGTAGGACAGCGGGGTCGCCGGGTTGAACACCAGCCCCGCCTTGCAGCCCTCGGAGTGGATCAGCTGCAGGGTACGGTCGATGTGGTCGGAGGCCTCCGGGTGGAAGGTGATGTAGCTGGCACCGGCCTGGGCGAAGTCCGGGATGATGCGGTCCACCGGCTTGACCATCAGGTGCACGTCGATCGGCGCGGTCACGCCGTGCTTGCGCAGGGCATCGCAGACCAGCGGGCCGATGGTCAGGTTCGGCACGTAGTGGTTATCCATCACGTCGAAGTGGACGATGTCCGCGCCGGAGGCCAGGACGTTGTCGACTTCCTCGCCCAGACGGGCGAAGTCGGCGGAAAGGATGGACGGGGCAATGAAATCGGGTTGTGCCATGGGAAGCCTCGCAGGAATCGCTGGGATAGCGGGACCGACCATCGGCCACGCTCTCGGAACCGCGAAACTTTACCGGATGCCGCCATGCCAGGCAAAAGGCGGCTCATGCGACAGGCCCTCCAACGCAAACGGGCCGGGGGAAGCCCCGGCCCGTCGGCTTGCCGCTTCGTCGTGGCCCGAATCAGTTGAATTCGGACTCGATGAAGGCGGCCACGTTGGCGATGTCGTCATCGCTCAGCGCCTGGGCATGCGGGCGCATCAGACCGGTATGGGAACCGATCTCTTCACCGGCGCGGTAGCGCTCGAGCTTGTCGGTCACGTACTCGGCGTCACGACCGGCCAGCGCGGGGAAGATCGCCTGCCCCTTGCCTTCGGCGCCATGGCAGCTCAGGCAAGTGGACTGGTACTTGGACTGGCCAGCCTGGATGTCGGCCGCCTGCGCGGCGGAGGACAGCATCAGCACACTCCCTGCGATCCCGGCCAGAACGAACAGCTTGGTTTTCATTGTTGTGGTCTCCTCGTTTGCAACTCACCAACGGGGTTGCGGCCCCATCTGAAGCGAACGTTAGCAAGGCTTCCCTGAACGGTGCATTAACATAAAAACCGATAGGGATATGCCGATTCCGTCGCGTCCCGCAGTCAGCGCCCGTGCACGTAGCGCTCGTCCGACCAGGTCGCCAGCCACTCCGGGCGCACCATCACCAGGCCGGTCACCACCATCCCGTTGAGGACGGCCTCGGGCAGCACGAGCAGGGCCAGATAACGCACGTAATCGCGGTAGATATCGCCCCAGGCCAGGTCGGTGAACAGCCCGTAGATCACCGCCGAGCTCAATACCGTGGCGGCCACCGTCAGGGCCCCGCCAAGGAAGGCAACCCCGTACAGATAGATGAACATGTGCCGCGGCAGCCAGGCCTCGGTCGCCCGCAGCAGGCCCCAGGTCACGGCCACCGGCAGCACGCCCGCCAGCAACACCGTCAGCGGAAAGGCCGCAAGCGGCAACGCCCCCAGCAGGGCCAGCCCCGCCACCACCAGAAACACCATCAGGATGGCCAGCTGCCAGCCAAACATCAGCGTAATCGTGGCCATGCCGAGAAAATGCAGCGCCAGTCCCTCAAGGGTCTGCGCGCGCAGTCCCCAAATCAGCAGCAGACACAGCGTGGCGATCACAAAGAGCTGCGTACGCCCCGGGACGAAGAAGGCCTCCCAGGGCATACGCCGCAGCATGAACAGCAGCCCCGCCCCCAACAGCAGGGCGGACAACACGCGGAGCGCAACCGGGAGCTCGCCCGCGCCCTCGACCATGGTCAGTCGGGCTCGCGCTCGGCGGCCGCAACCGTATACTCGCGGCCCTGCTTGACCTTGTCGTAATTGCCGAACACTTCCTTGAACCCCTTCTCGATGAAACGCCGCAAACCCGTGATGGTTACGACATAGATGCGACCACCGGGGTTCATCTGCTCGTGGGCATCCAGCAGGTAGGTGTAGAGCATCTCCCGCCCCACCTTGGCCGGCAGGTTGGAAACCACGAGATCGAAGCGGCGATCGCGGATCTGGGCCAAACCATTGCTGGTCACACACTCGACGTTGGTGATGCCGTTGAGTTCGGCGTTGCGCCGGCTGTATTCGACTGCGAGGAAATTGGTGTCCACCAGCGTCGTGATGCCCTGCGGGGCCTTGCGCGCCAGGGTCAGGCCGATCGGGCCATAGCCGCAGCCCAGGTCAAGGCAGTCATCACTCGGACGCACCTCGATGCGATCCAGCAGCATGCGCGTGCCATCGTCGATCCGGCGCGGCGAGAAAAGCCCCCAGGTCGTGCGAAAACGCAGAGGCTCGCCCGCCAGGGTATCGTCGAATTCCAGGTCGCGCTTGAGCTCCGTCTGGCGCGCCCGGCGCGAACGGCTGTCCGGGAATGTCTCGGTCACGCGGACACCCCGACCGCGCGCGCCAGAGCCTCCCACAGCCCCTCGGCGGTGGAGGCCGAGGCCATCGCATCTTCCTCGCCGGGTACTCCCAGTACGCACAAATGCCCCATCTTGCGTCCGGCCCGCGCCTCGCTCTTGCCATACAGATGCAGGCGCGCCCGCCCGGCCTCCAGCACACCGGACCAGTCCGGGCTGCCGTCCGTGGGCCACAGGTCCCCCAGCAGATTGACCATCGCCACGGGGGTGGTCAGGCGCGCCGGGGCGAGCCCCAGACCACAGATCGCACGCACCTGCTGCTCGAACTGGGAGACGGTGCAGGCGTCCAGCGTGTAATGACCGGTGTTGTGCGGGCGCGGAGCGATCTCGTTGACCAGCAGTTCGCCGCTCATCGTCAGGAAGAACTCGACCGCCAGCACGCCACAATAATCCAGGCGATCGGCGATCAACTGGGCGATCGCCACCGCGCGCCCGGAGAGATCCTCGTCGACGCGCGCCGGTACCCGGCTCAGGTGCAGGATCCCGTCTCGGTGGACATTCTCGGACACCGGGAAGGCCTCGCTGCGGCCATCCGCAGTGCGCGCGACGACGACCGACAGTTCGCGCTCCAGCTCCACCCGCTCCTCCAGTACGCAGTCCACGCCACCGAGTTCTGCGTGCGCGGAAGCCAGATCGCCCATGTGCTCCATCGGGCGCTGCCCCTTGCCGTCGTACCCCAGCCGGGCGGTCTTCAGGATCGCCGGGAAGGAGGGCGCACCGGTGGCGTCCTCGCCACCATCGCCACCGGCTGTCACCGGACGCCACGGCGCGACCGCCACCCCGATCTCGGCGAGAAAGCGCTTCTCCTCCAGACGGTCCTGGGCCACGCCCAGCGCGCACAGGCCGGGCCGCAGGCAGGCGTTGGCCTCCAGCCATTCCAGCGCCGGCCGCGGGATATTCTCGAACTCGCAGGTAATCACCGCGCACTGGCCGGCCAGGGCCGACAGCGTCTCGGCATCCTCATAGGGCTGACACAGGTGGCGCGTTGCGATCTGTCCGGCGGGGCTGTGCGGGTCGGGATCCAGCACCCAGACCGCATAGCCCATCTCGCGCGCGGCGCGCACGAAGTAGCGACCGAGCTGCCCGCCGCCGAGCAGCCCCAGGGTGGCAGGAGGCAGGATCATGATGCGGCCGGCGGCAGGATCTGGTTGAGCACCGTATCGCGCTGCGCACGGCGAAAGGCATCCAGGCGCTGGCACAGGACGGGGTCGTTGTTGGCCAGCATCGCGGCCGCAAACAGCGCGGCATTGGCTGCGCCGGCTTCGCCAATGGCAAAGGTCGCGACCGGTATCCCCTTCGGCATCTGCACGATCGACAGTAGAGAATCCTGCCCCTGCAGGTGGCGCGAGACGACCGGCACACCGAGCACCGGCACCGAGGTCTTGGCCGCCAGCATCCCGGGCAGATGCGCGGCGCCCCCGGCCCCGGCAATGATCACGGCCAGGCCCCGTGCGCGGGCCTGTTCGGCATATTCGAACAGGAGATCCGGGGTGCGGTGGGCGGAGACCACCCGTGCCTCGTAGGGCACGCCCAGTTCCTCCAGCACATCCACCGCGCATTCCATCGTCGCCCAGTCGGAAGTGCTGCCCATCACCACGCCTACACGTGGGGCGGTATTGTCGTTGTTGGCCGTCATGGACGGAACCTTAGCCGCCCCGCCCCGGGGCGACAAGCCCGCGTCGAGGCCGAATCTCCAGGACGCGGGGCTGACACCCCGCGATCCACCGCTCGTACGCCGCTCATCCCAGTTCCGCCAGCAGCTGGCGGATCATGCGCTCGGCCTGCGAGCCGTAGCCGCCACCAAACAAGTGATCGTGGTTCAGGATGTGGTAGAGGTTGTAGAGCGTCTTGCGCACCGGGTAGCCGGCATCGACCGGACGCATCTCCTCGTAGGCGTCGAAGAAGTCCTGCCCGGGATGGCCGAACAGCTCCATCATCGCCAGATCCGCCTCCGGATCCCCGTAGTAAACGGCCGGATCGAACAGCACGGCCGCCCCATCGGACTGGAAGCCCCAGTTGCCACTCCACAGGTCCCCGTGCAGCAGTGAAGGCTCGGGGCGGTAGTCGCTGAAAAACCCGCCCAGATTCGCTTCCAGGGACTCCAGCGCCTGGATCAGCGAATGCGCGGCCCCGCGCTCGCGCGCCAGACCCCGCTGGAAGCCCAGGCGCTCGTCGCGATAGAACGATACCCAGTCATCGTGCTGGCGGTTCGACTGCGGCGTCGAGCCGATGTAGTTATCGTGATCCAGCCCGAAGCGCGCGGCCGTCTTCATGTGCATGTCGGCCACCCCGTGCCCCAGCGCAACGCCGTCGCGCCGCCCGCCCAGGTCCAGCTCCTCCAGCACGATGAAGCAGGCACTCCCCGCCTTGCCCGTACCGATCACTGCGGGGATCTTCATCCGCTCGCAACGGGCCAGCTCCTCGAGGCCACGCGCTTCGGCCGCAAACATCGCCTCGGCCATCGCACCCCTGTTGAGCTTCACGAAAAAGGTCCGGCCATCGGTCCCGGTCACGCGCTGGGCCTGGTTGATCGAGCCCCCGGAACAGGCCTGGCTTCCTGTCGGCTCGAACGCGCTTGCGGTATGGTCCGTGATGCACTGGGCCACCGCCGCCGTGATGGCGTCAGGGCCCGCAGAATCCAATCGGTTCATCCTCGGTATCCGGCTTGCTGATCCATGTGCAGGTTAACGGTTGCCGCAGCATACGTCAGGAGACCAGCCCCATGGCCTTTCGCAAACTCGAGCCGCTGTGCGACAAGATCGGCGCCGAACGCATCCGCACGGTCATCGACGACTTCTATCGCCGCCTGTCCAGCGATCCCGAGATCGGGCACCATTTCGAACGCATCCAGGACTTCGAGGACCATGTCCGGCGCATCTCGGATTTCTGGTACATGAACCTGGGCGGACGCCTGGAGCAGCCGCCCACCATCGACATGGTCGGCAAGCATGCCCCGCTGAACCTGACCGAGGCTGATCTGGCGGTCTGGATGCGCCACTTCAAGGCGACCACCGAGGAGCACCTGGAGGCACCACTGGCAGCCCAGTGGCAACAGCTGGCGGATGGCATCGCCAGTCGGATGCGCGAGGACATCATTCGCTAGCGTCTTCCCACCCGCCTGCCCTGTTGAGGCTGGCCCTGGTTCGTCCTCTGGAGTTAACGGTGGCTTTGGCCATCCGTCTGCCTTGTTTGGCTGGTCCTGGTTCGGCATCCGGTGTTTACGTGCTTTCGGTCCGCCGCCTGCCAAGCGCTCTCTCGCGAGCGCACCGCGAGGTACTTTCTTGCTTGCCCAAGAAAGTACCCAAAGAAGGGCACCCGGATTCCGCCCGGGGACCTTGCTCCAGGGCCCTCGGGCCGGCGGCGCTGAAACTCGCTGCGCCTTCGGCTTCGCTCAAACAGTCAGCGCCTTCTCCCGGCCCGAGGACCCCTCCGCAAGGGGCTTCATACGGGGGGATAAGGTCAAGACAACGGCGGTCCTGACGTTTGTGCCAATGGATGGAGGCAAGGTGTTCCAACATCCTGGGCACGCGCGGCCTTCGGCCCTGGCGTGCCGCGCCCGCCAGCGGGCGCCAGGCCCATGTAGGATGCTGATGAGCGCGGCGAATCGCATCAGGGTTACCCCGGCGTCGGAACGGTGCGTTTCGCTGCGCTCAACGCACCCTACAGCTCGGGGCTTAGGACAGGTACGGGGACACCGTCGGTTTTGACCTACCCTCCCGGTATGAGCCCCTTGTGGAGGGCGTGACAGGCCGGACGATTCAAAATAGAAACGGGGCGCTGACTGTCTGAGCGAAGCGAGTTTCAGCGCCGCCGGCCTGGCGCGGCCGGAGCAAGGTCCCCGGGCGAATCCCGGGCGTGTTTCTTGGGTACTTCTTTGCACGAGCAAAGAAGCCCGTTTTTGATTAAGAACTGGCGCGGCGCGCTCGCGAGTGAGCGCAGGCAGGCGGCCGGACGAAGCCACCGTAAACACCGACGACGAACCAGGGCCAGCCTCAGCGCGTGAAGCAGCCCCCGACCGTCAACAGGCGTTTTCGGTGTAGCCGGGTGCGTCGCAGAAGGCGCGCCCGAGCGCGAGGTCCTCGCGCATGTTGCGTAGCGCCCGAAGGTGGTCCTCGCGGCTCGCCGCGAGCTTGGATTCCGGCGTCACCGGGAACAGCAGCTGCGACAGCGACGGCGGGTCCTGCCCCAAGCGCACCGCATAGACGATTTGGTAGGCATACACCCGGCGCACGTAGTCACGCGTCTTCGAGAACGGGATCAGCTCGGCCCAGATGTCCGCGTCCATCTCGCCGTCGTCCGGCAGCCAGGAGCGCACGCGATGGGCCCCGGCATTGTAGGCCGCCGTGGACAGCAGGCTGTGCCCGCCAAAGCGGTCCAGGTTGCGCCGCAGGTAGTACGTGCCCAGGGTCGCGTTGGTCGCCGGGTCGAGGATGTCCCAGTCGGAGTTGACCCGGACCCCGGCGCTGGAAGCGATCGAGCGCCCGGTGGCCGGCATGATCTGCATCACCCCCAGCGCCCCGGCCCCGGAGCGCACGTCGTGCAGAAAGGCGCTCTCCTGGCGGGCAATCGCCATCGCCCAGGCCGGGTCGATGTCCTGTTTTTCCGCGCCCGGGACGATTACGGAATCGAAGGCCAGCGGGAAGCGCAGCTCGATGTCGTCCCAGTTGCGGGCCCGCGCGATGGTGAAGATCGCGCGGTCGTACCAGTTCCAGTCGGCGAACTCGGCCGCCGCGGCCTCGAGCTCGGGAGGCTCCATGCTGGCGACGGTGCGGGTCCATTCGCGGCGTGCCTCAGCGTAGCGGTCCAGCGCCACCAGCTCGCGCATGCGCTGCATGGACGGCCGCTCCATGATCGATTCGCGCGCGCCATGGGCCAGTTGCAGGGGCTGGTGCGCAATGCGGTAGGGCTGCCCCAGACGGTCGGCCGCCAGGAATCCGTGAAAGTTGCGCTCACGCGCCGCCCGTTCGTAGAAGAAGCGCGCTTCGTCGGCATCGCCCAGCTGCTCCAGTGCACGGGCATACCAGTACTGCCAGGCAGTCTCGTCACGGGCGTCGCGGCTCATGGCACGAATCGCGCTTTTGACGGTCTCCCAGTCACGCTGGTGCAGAGCAGCCCGCACCTGCCACTGGCGCAACTGATCGTCGAACACCTCCGCGTCCAGCTCGTCCATGACGGCCAGTGTTTCGTCCCGATAGCGCAGCGCCAGACGCAACGCAAGCGCGTGCTCGATCTCGCGAGCGGTCTCCGTCGACAAGCCCAAGCGCTCGCTCCGTTCCTCCCAGCCCTTCAAAGCGGCATCCAGGTCCTGCGGAATCCAGCGCTTGAACGCCTGTTCCAGCATCGCCTCGGCGGAGCGATGCTCATCCGCGCGGAAGTCCACCTCGACCACCCGCGACGGTCGCGATTCGAGCTCCAGCCAGCGCTCCGCCCAGTCGCGATCGGAGCTCGCCAGATAGCGGCGCAGGTAGCTCGCGAGCCCGGTCTGGCGCGCCTGCATTGCCAGCGCAAAACGGTCCCAGGCCAGCTCTTCGGTCAGCCCGCCGGCATCGCGCCAGGCCTTGAGCGCCGGGTCGCAGGCACTGGGGCGGGACTGACCGTGCAGCCAGATGGATTCCATGTCCTCGATCGCCGCGGAGGTATTGCCGGTCTCGATCAGCGCCTTGCGCCGCTGACAGTCCTGTGTCACGGAGAGGTCGCGGCCGTCGTCGGCAAAGTCGAGATAGCGCGACCAGGCCTCCTCACGGGCCAGATAGGAGAGGTAGTTGCTGCGCAACTGGCCGGCCAGCGGGGTGTCGTCGTGCTCCTCGATAAAGGCCCGCACCGCATCGGGGTCCGCGCGCCCCAGGTCGCGCGCCAGTTCGCGATGATCCAGATAGGGCGTCAGCGGATAGCCCTCGAGCGTACTGCGGGCATTGCGGTAGGCCGTCATGTCGCCACGGCTCAGGGCACGTTCGGCATGCAGGAACAGGCTGCGTTCGAAGACCATTCCGGCCGGGGCCGGGTTCGCCGCCGGGGCCCCGGCGGCGAAGGCCATGACCAGGCCGGTCAGACCCGTTGTGAGTATCCTGGGCAGGCGCATCGGGTTGCGTTCTCGCTTGTCTGATCCGCTCATATTCCGCACGACCTGTGGCGGGCGCAATGGTCTTGTGGTGATTTCGCACCGGCCGGGCCGCATTCCGCGACAATCCCGCGTTGCACCGGTGCGGTGCCTGTGACCGGTTTCACTCGCGTTCGATCACGGAAAAGGCTCCGCGTTCCACTCCGTCCAGGGTCCAGGAGGCCACCCGGTAGCGCACCAGGCGCAGGGTCGGATGCCCCACCGCGGCGGTCATGCGCCGCACCTGGCGGTTGCGCCCCTCGTGCAGGGTCAGCGCGAGCCAGGTGGTCGGGATGGACTTGCGAAAGCGCACGGGCGGGTCGCGCTCCGGCAGGTCAGGCGGTGTCATGCGCTCGACCTTCGCCGGCTGCGTGCGCCCGTCCTTCAGGTCCACCCCGGTACGCAGGGCCTCCAGAGCGGCGTCATCGGGCTCGCCCTCTACCTGTACCCAGTAGGTCTTGCTGGTCTTGTGCCGCGGCTGGGTCAGCCGCGCATTCAGGCGCCCGTCGTCGGTCAGCACCATCAGCCCCTCGCTGTCGCGATCCAGACGCCCGGCCGGGTACACCCCGGGGATGTCGATGTAATCCGCCAGCGTGGGGCGCCCTTCCGGGTCGGTGAACTGCGGCAGCACGCCCCAGGGCTTGTGGAACAAAACGATTCGGTGCATCAATCGCAGCGCACGGTCACGCGCTCGGCGAAATGGCGGCCCAGGTCGTAGTCCACCGTGGCGCCATAATCGAGCATCATGGCCTTGGCGACGAGCTGCGGATCCGGGCGGGGACGCTCCAGCTCCGCCCGGCAGTCGGGAGACGCCAGACCATCGGCCTCGACCATGCGTGTACCGGCGGGTTCCTCGTGCAGGATTTCGATGAAATAGGTTGGGTCGTAGACCTTGTACTCAAGCACCTCGCGTGCGGCGTCCACGGGCTCGTCCAGGGCCAGGCGAAAGCGGAAGAACAGCAGGCCATCCTCCATGCGCATCGACGGATCGGGCTCGGCCTCGACGCCGATTGCCCGCCCGCCGGCCTCGACATGGCTGTACCACTCGTATTCCTCGAGGTTACCGAGGATCTCGCGGGCCAGCGCCTGCAACTTCTCGTCTTCGGTCGCGCCCTCCTGGTGCGCCAGGGCGTCCTCGTATAGGTACTGCCCGTAGGTTGGATCGAAGCGCCAGCGATGCAGCATGTGGGTGATGCGCCCCTCATCGTCGCGTTCCAGCGTGATCTCCAGGTCGATCCAGGCATGCGGATGCGCCTGGACCGGCGCACTGACCAGCAGCCACACCAGACCCGCGGCAAGGATGGCGTAGAGAAGGGAACGTGGGCTCATGCAATCTCCGGGGTCGTGGACCGCCAGGCACCGGCGGCCGCCAGCAGGCAACCATGATAATCGCGAGCCACCCCGAGCTCCGCGAGCCAGCGCGCGGCATCGGGTTTCGGCCCGGTGGGGTGCAGTGCCTCGAGCCGCGGCAGGTCGGGGATGCTGTCCACCAGACCGGTCAGGCGGCGCGACAGGCGCAGCCGGTCCGACTGCCCGGCGATGCGCGCGGCTACCGTGTCGGCCCGGCGGATATTGCAGCGCGCCACGGCCTGCGGATCGGCGAGTACCGTCTCCAGATCGCCCAGGCGGCGCAGGATCCGCGCCGCGGTCCTGGGGCCCACGCCCTCGATACCCGGGATGTTGTCGCTGGCATCGCCCGCCAGGGCGAGCATGTCGGCAACCTGTTCCGGACGGATGCGAAGGCGCTTCTCGATCGCGCGGCGATTCAGCGCGGTCCCGCGTTCCGGGTCGTGCAGCCGGTCCTGATCACCGAGGATGACCTGGGTCAGGTCCTTGTCCGCGCTCTTGACCTCGATGCGGAAACCCGCGGCCCGGCCGGCACGCGCCAGGCTGGCGATCAGGTCATCGGCCTCGTACTCGGGATGGGCCAGGGTCCGGAAGCCGAGCTGCCCGAGCAGTTCCCGGATACGCGCGAACTGCTCGCGCAACTCGGGCGGGGCCGGCGGGCGGTGGGCCTTGTATTCAGGGTCGAGCCGATGGCGAAAGCCCTGACGCAGGCTCTCGTCGAAACAAAAGGCGATCGGACCGGGGGCGCAGGCGGGGAGCCACTGGCAGAGCGAATGCACCAGCCCGTGTACGGCCCCGCCGGGCCGCCCGAGCGGATCCGGGTCCAGCCCGCGCGCGAACCAGGCACGAAAGACAAAGATGCTGGAGTCGACCAGCGTCAGGGTCGGGCACGGCGGTCCCGCGTGCGACTCAGTGCAGGCGTTCAAGGTCCTTGCGCACCCCGGCGATGGACTGGTCGAAGCCCGCGCGCTCGTCGGCGTCCAGCGCCAGCTCGATCACCCGCTCCATGCCCCCCTGGCCGAGGATGCAGGGCACGCCCATCGCCACGTCACGCTCCCCGTATTCCCCTTCCAGCAGAGCCACGGTCGGCAGGACGCGGCGACGATCCAGGGCGATTGCCTCCACCATCTCGGCGATCGCCGCGGCGGGTGCACCATAGGCGCTGGAGGTCTGCTTCAGGGCGAGGATCTCGGCACCCCCGTGGCGGGTACGCTCGACGATATTGTCCAGCGTTGCCTGGTCCATGAAGTGGTGCAGCGGCACGCCGTTGACACTGGAATAGCGCAGCAGCGGCACCATCGCATCGCCATGACCGCCCAGCACCAGGGCCTGGATGTCGTGGGTGGACAGCCCCGTCTCCAGGGCGATAAAGGCCGCCATGCGCGAGGTGTCCAGGACCCCCGCCTGCCCGAAGACCCGATCGCGGCTCCAGCCGGTCTTCTGCCAGGCGCGGTAGGTCAGCACGTCGACCGGGTTGGACACCACCAGGATGCGGCTCTGCGGCGCATGGACGAGGATGTCCTGCAGGATCTGATCGAGGATCTCGACGTTCTTGTCCAGGACATCGGAGCGCGACATACCCGGCTTGCGCGGCAGCCCGGCCGTGACGATCACCAGTTCCGCCCCGGCGATTACCGAGGGTTCGTGACTGCCGCTCAGTCGCGTATCGAAGCGCAGCAGGGGTGCGGTCTCCTGGATATCCAGTGCCGCACCGGCCGCCGCACCCTCGCGCACGTCCAGCAACGCGATCTCGCGGGCGACATCGCGCCGGGCCAGAAACTGGGCAGTGGATTCGCCGACGCGTCCGGCTCCGATGATGGCGATTTTCTGCATGCTTCCCTCGTCTGACGGGGGGTGGAGTTTGGTTACCGGAATGAACCACCTGCGGTGGTCGATTCCGGCGGCACGCCTCTGTGCCGCAAGGAAACGCTGATCAATCAGCGGTTCCTTAGCGGCGGGCGACGCCGCTGTCGCGCGCCGCCTGGGCGACTGCCTGCGGCACGGTATCGATCAGGCGCGGATCGAACGGGGTCGGCAGGATGTAGTGCGGGCCGAACTCGAGCGCCTCCAGGCCATAGGCGTCCAGCACCGCCTGCGGGATCGGCTCGCGGGCGAGCGCGGCCAGCGCATGCACGGCCGCGACCAGCATTTCGTCATTGATCCGGCGCGCGCGCACATCCAGCGCACCGCGGAAGATGAACGGGAAGCCCAGCACGTTGTTGACCTGGTTGGGGTAATCCGAGCGACCTGTCGCCATGATCAGGTCGTCGCGCGTCTCGAGCGCCAGTTCCGGACCGATCTCCGGATCCGGGTTGGACAGCGCGAAGATCACCGGCTTTGGCGCCATGGATTTCAGCATCTCGGGCGTCAGAAGATCGGGGCCCGACAGCCCGATGAAGACATCCGCCCCGTCGCAGGCGTCTTCCAGCGTGCGCGCCTCGGTATCAACGGCGAAGATCTGCTTGTATTCGTTCAGGTCGTTGCGCTGGCTGTGGATCACGCCCTTGCGGTCCACCATGAACAGGTTCTTCTTGCTCGCCCCCAGGCGCAGCAGCAGCTGCATGGAGGCGATGCCGGCCGCGCCGGCGCCCACACAGACAATCTTCGCGTCACTGAGCTTCTTGCCCTGGATCTCCAGGGCATTGACCAGACCGGCCGCGGTGATGACCGCCGTGCCGTGCTGGTCGTCGTGGAAGACGGGGATATCCAGGCGCTCGGACAGGCGGCGCTCGATCTCGAAGCAGTGCGGTGCGGCAATGTCCTCGAGGTTGATCCCGCCGAAACCGCCGGCAATGCGGGCCACGGTGTTGATGAAGTCCTCCGGCTGCGGCGCATCCACCTCGATGTCGTAGACGTCGATGTTGGCGAAGGCCTTGAACAGCACGCCCTTGCCCTCCATAACCGGCTTGGCCGCCAGCGCGCCGACATTGCCCAGCCCCAGCACGGCTGTGCCATCGGTGATCACCGCGACCAGGTTGCCCTTGCCGGTATAGCGGTAGGCCAGTTCCGGATCGGAGGCAATCGCACGCACCGGCGCGGCCACGCCCGGCGAATAGGCCAGGGAGAGATCATCCTGGGTCGCCGTGGGCTTGGTGATATGGATGGCCAGCTTCCCGGCCGGCTGCTGTTCGTGGTAGTCCAGCGCGCGCTGGGTGAAATCCTTGGTCATGGTAATGCGAGGCCTTCTTGGCAAGTGCGTGGGGACGGGAGCCGCAGCGCCCGTTCCCGCGGTGAACCGTGACTAATTGACCGGATGCGTCGGGACCGATCGCCGCTGTGCCTGCTCGTAAAGCGGGCGGAATTCGTCGGCCATGCGGGTCAAATCGCGCTGGCGCGACTCGGGCGCCGGGTGCGTGCTCAGGAACACCGGATGGCGTCCGTTGGCCTGCTCCGCCATCTTGCGCCACAGGCTCGCGGCTGCGTCCGGATCATAACCGGCCCGCGCGGCCAGTTCGATCCCGATGCGGTCGGCTTCCGATTCCATCCGGCGGCTGTGGGGCAGCTGCACCGCGAGCGCGGCCCCGAGCGCGGCGCCAGTCAGCGCGACGGGCGAACGGTCGCCGGTCATCGCATAGCCCGCCACCGCGAGATTGCTGGCCAGGGCCACGGACATCTTCTCGGCCGTGTGCGCAGACAGCGCATGGGCGATCTCGTGGCCGATGATCTGCGCCAGCTCGTCATCGGTCAGCTCCAGCTGCTCGATGATGCCGGAGTAGATCGCCATCTTGCCACCGGCCATGGCGAAGGCGTTGACCGTGTCCGGCGCCTCGATCACGCGAATCTCCCACTCCCAGTCGGCGGTCTCGGGGCGGTACTGGACCGCCTGCGCCACCACGCGCTCGGTGATCTGCTGCACGCGCGCGGTCATCTCGGGGTCGGCGTCCACGCGCCCCTCCTCGCGCGCCGGGGCGAGCATCTCCACATAGGCGGTGCGCGAGGCATCGATCGCCTGATTCTCGGAGACCAGCATCAGCTGCGAGCGCCCGGTGACCGGATTGGTGGTGCAGCCCGGCAGCGCGACGGCCAGGCCCGTGCCGATCAGCAGCGTCAGGGCCAGCGCCGCCCAGCGACGGGGAAACAGGCGGGACAGGGCGTTCATCGATCAAGTACCTCGAGATCAAAGGGGTGGCGGATCCGCATCCGCCCTCGCTCCCTCCAAGGATACACCGTGCCGCGTGCAACAACGGTGTTACCCAGCAGTGAGCGGGGTTCCATATCCTCGAAAAAATCGCGATCATCCCCGGAGATCAGCAGGTCCAGCAGTCCGTCCAGGACCAGGACCCAGTGCGGGTCGCGCACGCGCACGTCGATCACCTCGCCCTGGACCCGCAACCGCCCCTGCGAGCGCTCGCGCGGTGGCTCCAGCCAGCCGACCGGGAGGGCCTCGAGCCGCTCCAGCCAGAGCCCTCGCGGCGCTTCCCGTGCCGCGGCCTCGGCCCCGTAATAGCACTCGTCCAGGGGCCCCGGTTCCGGCCCGGGGCGCGGCATCGCCAGGCCATCCCCAATCAGGCTGGCCGCCAGCAGCGGCCCATCGTCGATCCAGGCATGCATGCGCAGGCGGCCATAGGCGTCGCGGGCCGGACGCCCCGGCAACAGCACCAGGCGCTGACCGACGCCGCGCAGGCGTTCCTCCAGGGACTCGCTCAAGTCCAGCCCGAAGCCGACTGGCAGCAGCTGTGGCGCAACCGGCGGAAGCGGGGCCACCGGTGCCAGACCCAGCAGACGGATGTGTCGCCCGTCTTCCAGTTCCAGGGCATCCGGCGCCCACACACGCTCGACCGTCACGCGCTGCAGATCGCGCGGATCGTGGTCCTCCAGCGCACATTGCGCCGCGGCCACCGGCGCGAGCAGCCACGCCGACAGCGAGACGAAACAAACGAGGGCGCCCCGCAGGGCGCCCTCGTTGCTTGGCACAAGCATCCGCTGGACGCCCTGCCAGAAACCGCCTCGCGCCATCGGGCGCGAACGCACTCTAGGGAGACGCTGGTCTAATCGCACGTCCGCGTTGACACCCCAGGTTTTCCGAGACAAGGCGCGGTGCGCAGCCGGTAGTGGTTCTACCGGCAAGGGCCGCAACGCCGGATCGGGGAACCTGGGGTGCCAACCCCGAAGGGGCTCGGCCGCTTTTGCGCGAGAACGGCGTTGCGGTTCCTTTGTGCAGAATGACTGCACGGCAGTCACCGCGCCTTGTTCGCACGCAAAAGCGACTCGAGCGCGGACGCGCGATTAGACCAGCGTCTCCCTAGAATGCGAAGCGGCGGTTGAACTTGTCGACCTGACCGGCGGTGTCAACGATCTTCTGCTTGCCGGTGTAGAACGGATGGCACTGCGAGCACACGTCCACGTGCATCTCGTCCTTCGAGAGAGTGGAACGGGTCTCGAACTGCGTGCCGCAGCTGCAGATGACCTTGACGTTGTGGTAGTTCGGATGAATGTCGGCTTTCATGGTCGGCTCACGCGTGTTCTGGCGAAAAGTGCGATAGCATAGCCGCCTTCGCGGGGCTGTTGCAAGGTCCCGCGTTAAGGCCGGGAGGCGGGGCCTGTGTACGCAAGCCCCTGAAGATAGCGCCCCTTCGAGGCATTCCAAACGGCCTGTGGATAACCTTGTGGACGAATTGTCGGCGCCGGCAGCAACCAGGGCCAGAAGGGGCAGCGCAACCCGCTCCCGACCGACAACCCGACCACGCAACCCGTTAAATCAAAAGAACAATCCGGGATTACACCGGCTGACGCACCAGGCTCCGGGCGCGCCCGGAGCCGCTCCCAGAAGGCGAAAACGTACTGTGAATAAAAGCAACACCCCGTCTCCCGACAACGTGCAGCGCGTGGGCTTTGTCAGCCTCGGCTGCCCAAAGGCCCTGGTCGACTCCGAGCAGATCCTGACGCGCCTGCGCGCCGAGGGTTACGAGATCGCCGCCGACTACGACGGCGCGGACCTGGTGGTGGTCAATACCTGCGGCTTTATCGACGATGCGGTGGCCGAATCCCTGGACGCGATCGGCGAGGCCATGGATGCCAATGGCCGAGTCATCGTGACCGGCTGCCTGGGCAAGGACGCGGAGCGCATCCACGAGACCCACCCGGGCGTGCTCGCGGTCACCGGCCCGCATGCCTTTGATGAAGTCGTGGGCGCGGTGCACGAGCACCTGCCGCCGCCGGCGACTCCGTTCGAGTCGCTGGTGCCACCGCAAGGTATCCGCCTGACCCCGCGCCACTATGCCTACCTGAAGATCTCCGAGGGCTGCAATCACCGCTGCAGCTTCTGCATCATCCCCAGCCTGCGGGGCGACCTCGTCAGCCGCCCGATCGGCGAGGTGCTGGCCGAGGCGGAGCGCCTGGCCGCGGCCGGCGTGCGCGAGATCCTGGTGATCTCGCAGGACACCTCGGCCTATGGCGTGGACGTGAAATACCGCACCGGTTTCCATGGCGGACGCCCGATCCGCTCCGACATCGCCCACCTGGCCGAGGCACTGGGCCAGCTCGGCATCTGGGTGCGTCTGCACTACGTCTACCCCTACCCGCACGTGGATCGACTGATCCCGCTGATGGGCTCGGGTGAGGACGGCGGGATCCTGCCGTATCTGGACATGCCGCTGCAGCATGGCCACCCCCGGGTACTCAAGGCGATGCGCCGCCCGGCCGCCGCCGAGCGCGTGCTGGAACGCATCGCGAGCTGGCGCGAGCAGGTCCCCGACCTGACCCTGCGCTCGACGTTTATCGTGGGCTTTCCGGGGGAGACCGAGGCCGAGTTCGAGACGTTGCTGGAGTTTCTGCACGAGGCGCAGCTCGACCGCGTCGGCGCCTTCGCCTACTCGCCTGTGGAGGGTGCGGCCGCGAACGAACTGGCGGACCCGGTACCGGAGGCCGTGCGCGAAGAACGTCTGGCGCGCTTCATGGACGTGCAGGCCCGGATCAGCGCCGAGCGGCTGCGCCGCCGGATCGGCAGCCAGCCGGTGGTGCTGGTCGACGAGGTGCACGCGGACGGGACCGTGATTGCCCGCTCCGCCGCGGAGGCCCCGGAGATCGACGGCGTGATTCGCGTGGCCGGGATCGACCCGGAGTCGGTGGATATCGGGGACTTCATCGAGGTCGCGATCACCGACGCCGACGAGCACGACCTGATCGCCGAACTGCCGGACGACTGAACCCAAACCGACCGAACGGAAGCACTGATGAGCGACGCCCTGCTGGAAAGCCACCTCCCCGATCTCGAACGGGTCCACCGCGGCAAGGTGCGCGACCTGTATGCGGTCGACGCCGACCACTGGCTGATGGTCACCACGGATCGCCTTTCGGCCTTTGACGTGGTCCTGCCCACCCCGATCCCGGGCAAGGGGCGCATACTGACCGCGATCACCGAGTTCTGGATGCGCAAGGTCGAACGCGAGCTGGGCATCCCCAACCAGTTGACCGGCATCCCGCTGGAGCAGGTGGTCCCCGACCCGGCGATCCGGGCGCCACTGGAGGGTCGCAGCCTGGTGATTCGCCGGCTCGAGGCGCTGCCGGTGGAGGCCGTGGTGCGCGGCTACCTGATCGGGTCCGGCTGGAAGGACTATCAGGCCAGCGGCGCGGTCTGCGGCATCCCGCTGCCGGCCGGCCTGGAACTGGCCTCGAAGCTGCCGGAGGCTATCTTCACCCCCAGCACCAAGGCCGCCGTCGGAGATCACGACGCCAACATCGACTTCGCCACTGTGGTGGAGACGATCGGCGAGGAACGGGCCCGACAGGTACGCGATGCCGCACTGGCGATCTACGCGATGGCGCGCGACTACGCGGCCGAGCGCGGGATCATCATCGCGGACACCAAGTTCGAATTCGGTGTGGACGCGAACGGGACCCTGCACCTGATCGACGAGGTCCTCACCCCCGATTCCTCGCGCTTCTGGCCGGTCGATCAATACGCGCCGGGTCATAGCCCCGAGTCCTTCGACAAGCAGTACGTGCGCGACTATCTCGAGACCCTGGACTGGGACAAGACCGCCCCCGGACCCGAGCTGCCGACCGAGGTCGCGGAGCAAACGGCCGCGCGCTACCGCGAGGCCCTGGAACGCCTGACCCGCGACGCATGATCGGCGTGCCACAAGGCCTGTTCGTTACCGGGAGCGATACCGGGATCGGCAAGACCTTTGTCGGCTGCGCCCTGCTGTCAGCATGGCGCGCCGAGGGCCTGGCCCCGCAGCCGCGCAAGCCGGTGGAATCGGGCTGCCCCGAGCGCGACGGCACGCTGTTCCCCGAGGATGGCGCCGCCCTGACGGCGGCGGCCGGCCTGCCCGCGACGGCCGTGGAGCAGGTGACACCCTGGCGGTTTCCCGATGCGCTGGCGCCCGATCAGGCCGCCGCGCGCCAGGGTGTGCGGCTGACCGTCGCGGAACTGGTGCAGGCCTGCGAGGCACCGGGTGACGGCCCCCGACTGGTGGAGGGCGCGGGCGGGTTCTATTCCCCGCTGTGCGGCGACGGCCTGAACGCCGACCTGGCGCAGGCCCTGGGCCTTCCGGTCCTGCTGGTCGCCGAGGACCGGCTAGGGGTGCTGAACACCTGCCTGCTGACACTGGAGGCCCTGGAACGTCGTGGCCTGCAACTGGCCGGGATCGTGCTCAACCGGCGCCGTGCCGATACCGATGCCCTGCTGGACAACGCCGGGGCGCTGACCCGGTACACGGCCGCGCCGATCCTGTCGCTGCCGGAGGGGATAGCCCCACAGGACGCGACTCAGAAGCTCTCGATCTGGAAGTCGTCCTGGCGGATGCCGCCCTCGCCCGGCGTCACTTCGTCCAGGGTCTGATCCGGGCGCATGGCACCATTCCCGCTCTCCGGCTCGGCGGCCTCACCGGACTGACGGAACGAGGCCAGCAGATCACGCAGCTCGCGCGTCCCGGCGTGATCCACACGTCGGCTTTCGATGATGTGCACCGGCCGCTGCGCCTCGCCGTAGTACGCCTCGTTGAAGTCGTCGCGCACAGTCAGGCGCGAGCCGGAGAGGCTCATCCCCAGGTAGGCCCCACGCGAGCGGGAATAGGTCAGAAAGTCGGCCGTCGGGGTGGAGCCACGCCCGGCCCCGACCGGACCGGCGGCAACGGAGGCGTCGGCGCCGAGACGAATGGCGGAACCGAACATCGAATCAACTGCATCCTGGGTACGTGCGACCATCACGACCTCGGCGGCATCCCCCCCGAACTGCATGCCAAAACTGATCGACCCCAGCGAATAGAAGGCAACCGGTGAGTAGTCGCCCTTGTCCTCGTCCCAGGCGAGGAACACACCCATGCCCCCGGAGCCCCCGATCAGGAAGGCACCACGCCCGATACGCGGAAAGATCACGACACCTCGAGCGGTACGCAGGTCTTCCTGCAGGTGTTCATATTCGGGGTGCGTGGCCAGACGCTCCAGCGTGACCTTCGCCCGATCGACGATGTCCTGCGGGTCAACCTCGCGGCTGAACGGGTTGGCGTGGGCAGTGGCGGACAGCGCAGCCACCACCAGCGCGGTCAGGCAAAGATGGATCAGTCGCTGCATTGGATAAACGCTCCGGATTGATCGGAATTGGCGACATGATCGCATAAAAAAAGGGGGCCGAAGCCCCCTTTTCCGTGCTGCGATCCGCAGATCAGTTGACCTTGGGATCCAGCTCGCCGCTCTTGTAGCGAGCGACCATGTCGTCCAGCGAGACCGGCTTGATCTTGGACGCCATGCCGGCGCACCCGAAGGCCTCAAAGCGGGCCTTGCAGATGTCCTTCATGGCCGCGGTGGAGGCCTTCAGGAACTTGCGCGGATCGAATTCCTTCGGGTTTTCCGCCAGGAACTTGCGCACCGCGCCGGTGGAGGCCATGCGCAGGTCGGTGTCGATATTGACCTTGCGCACGCCGTGCTTGATGCCTTCCTGGATCTCTTCAACCGGCACGCCATAGGTCTCGCCCATGTCGCCACCGTAGTTGTTGATGATCTGCAGCCATTCCTGCGGCACCGAGGACGAACCGTGCATGACCAGATGGGTATCCGGGATGCGGTTGTGGATCTCCTTGATGCGCTCGATGGCGAGGATGTCCCCGGTCGGCGGACGGGTGAACTTGTAGGCGCCGTGCGAGGTACCGATGGCGATCGCCAGGGCGTCGCACTTGGTGTTCTTCACGAAGTCGGCCGCCTCGTCCGGATCGGTCAACAGCTGGTCGTGGGACAGCTTGCCTTCGGCACCGGAACCGTCTTCCTCACCGGCCATGCCGGTTTCCAGCGAACCCAGGCAGCCCAGTTCGCCTTCCACGGACACGCCGCAGGAATGCGCCATCTCGGCGACCTTGGCGGTCACGTCACGGTTGTAGTCGTAGCTGGCCGGAGTCTTCATGTCGGGCATCAGCGAGCCGTCCATCATCACCGAGGTGAAGCCGGACTGGATCGAGCGCAGGCAGACCGCGGGCTCGGAGCCGTGGTCCTGGTGCAGGACGATCGGGATGTCCGGGTACTGCTCGGCGGCGGCCTCGATCATGCGACGCAGGAAGGGCTCGCCGGCGTACTTGCGCGCACCGGCCGAGGCCTGAATGATCACTGGAGAGTCGACCTCGGCGGCCGCTTCCATGATCGAATGGATCTGTTCCATGTTGTTCGCGTTGTAGGCCGGCATGCCGTAGCCATGCTCGGCGGCATGGTCCAGCAGTTGGCGAAGGGAGATCAGTGCCATGGGTTCCTCCTTAACGGGATCGGACTGACGTAGTAAAAAATCTTGGGATTGTCAGGGGGCCGCGTCGGCTCACAGCTCGTCGCCAACGCGCACGATCTTCATGGCGTTGGTGCCGCCATGCTCGCCCTGCAAATCACCCTTGGTAATGATAACCAGCCCGCCATCCTGCACGACGCCCTCGGCCCGGAGCAAGTTGACCGCCTCACGGTTCAGGCTCTCGTGGCTTTCGGGGATCGGTTCCAGGATCCGGGGATATACCCCGCGATAGAGCGTCATACGGCGGCTGGTGGACTCGTGCTGGGTGAGCGCGTAGATCGGGATACCGGAGCTGATACGCGACATCCACAGGGCCGTGGAACCGGATTCGGTCAGCGCAGCAATGGCCGCCACGTCCAGGTGATTGGCCGTGTACATCGTGGCCATCGCGATGGCCTCGTCCACGCGGCCAAAGGTCGAATCCATGCGGTGATCCGACTGGCGCGCGGCGCGCTGACGCTCGGCGGCCTCGCAGATCCGGTCCATGCTCTCGACCACGCGCGCCGGATAGCGACCCGTCGCGGTCTCGCCGGAGAGCATCACCGCGTCCGTGCCGTCGAGCACCGCGTTGGCCACGTCGAAGACCTCGGCTCGCGTCGGGATGGGGTTCTGGATCATGGTCTCCATCATCTGGGTCGCCGTGATGACCAGACGATTGAGGGTGCGCGCCCGCGAGATCAGGGTCTTCTGCACGCCGGGCAGCTCGGCATCACCGATCTCCACGCCGAGGTCCCCGCGCGCGATCATGATGACCTCGGAGGCGGCGATGATCTCGTCGATCACCTCCAGGGCCTCGGAACGCTCGATCTTCGCGCAGATACCGGCCTCCCAGCCGGCGTCCTTCAGCAGGCTGCGCGCCAGGTGCAGGTCCTGCGCGGAACGCGGGAAGGAGACGGCCAGGTAGTCCACCTGCAGCTCGGCCGCCAGACGGATATCCTCGCGGTCCTTGTCGGTGATCGCGGGGGCGGACAGGCCGCCGCCCTGGCGGTTGATGCCCTTGTTGTTGGACAGCTCGCCCCCGACCACGACGGTCGTCTCGATGCGCGCCCCGTTGACGGCGGTCACCTTGAGCACAATGCGTCCGTCATCCAGCAGAAGGATGTCGTCGGGACGCACGTCCTGCGGCAGCTCCTTGTAGGTCAGCCCGACCTGGGTCCCATCCCCGGCGTCGCGATCCAGGTCCCCGTCCAGCGCGAAGGATGCGCCCTCCTGGAGCTGGACCCGGCCTTCGCGAAAGCGGTCGATGCGGATCTTCGGGCCCTGCAGATCGCCAAGCACCCCAACGCAGCGACCCGCCCGATCCGCCGCGGCGCGCAGGCGTGCGAGGCGGGCACGGTGGTCATCCGGGTCGCCATGCGAGAAGTTCAGCCGAACCACATCCACGCCGGCCCGGATGATGGCCTCCATGGCCTCGTCGGTATCCGTGGCCGGCCCGAGGGTGGCCACGATCTTGGTACGTCTCATCCGCGTCGCTCTCCGTCAGCGGAGAGCGCGCCGGGCATCAGCCGCGGGCGCGCTCTTCCAGGATGGCGACGGCCGGCAGGGTCTTGCCTTCCAGGAACTCGAGGAAGGCACCACCACCGGTGGAGATGTAGCTGATGCGATCGGCCAGGTTGTACTTGTCGATCGCGGCCAGGGTGTCACCACCGCCGGCGATGGAGAACGCATTGCTCTCGGCAATGGCCTCGCCCAGGGCCTTGGTACCGGCGGCGAACTGGTCGAACTCGAACACGCCGACGGGGCCGTTCCAGACGATGGTGCCGGCGTTGCGCAGGGCCTCGGCGTAGGTCGCCGCGGTCTCGGGACCGACGTCGAAGATCATGTCGTCATCGGCCACGGCATCGACCGACTTGGTCTCGGCCGGGGTCGACTCGGAGAATTCCTTGCCCACGGTCACGTCGGTCGGCACCGGGATCTCGCCGCCCTTGGCGCGGGCCGCCTCCATCAGGCGCTTGGACTCGTCGACCAGGTCCGCCTCGTACAGTGACTTGCCGACACCGTGGCCCTGGGCCGCGATGAAGGTGTTGGCGATGCCGCCGCCGACGATCAGCTGATCCACCACGTTGGACAGCGACTCCAGCACGGTCAGCTTGGTCGAGACCTTGGAGCCGCCGACGATGGCCACCAGCGGGCGCTTCGGGGTCTCCAGGGCCTTGCCCAGGGCCTCCAGCTCCTTGGCCAGCAGCGGACCGGCGCAGGCCTGCGGGGCAAACTTCGCCACGCCGTGGGTCGAGGCCTGGGCGCGGTGGGCCGTACCGAAGGCATCCATCACGAACACGTCGCACAGGGCCGCGTACTTCTTCGCCAGCGCCTCGTCGTCCTTCTTCTCGCCCGCATTGAAGCGGACGTTTTCGAGCAGGATGACCTCGCCCGGCTTGGCGTCCACACCGTCGAGGTAGTCCCGTACGAGACGCACCTCGCGGCCCAGCAGACCGGCCATGTGCTCGGCGACCGGGGCCAGGGAATCCTCTTCGGAGAACTCGCCCTCGGTCGGGCGGCCGAGGTGCGACATCAGCATCACCGCGGCGCCGGCGTCCAGCGCCTTCTGCACGGTCTCCAGGCTCGCACGGATACGCGCGTCGGAGGTGACCTTGCCGCCTTTCACCGGCACGTTCAGGTCCTGGCGCACCAGCACACGGCGGCCATTCAGGTCGAGATCGGTCATCTTGATGACAGACATAGGAGTACCTCTCGAAATTCGGTTGAAAAGAAAAAGGCTTCGGGCGAGCCCCGTTCGGGGCTCGCCCCAGGCCTCTGGTCCCCGGTCAACCCGGGACAAGGAAAACGGCCGGGCCCGCGAGGACCCGGCCGTCAGGCCTTACTTGGCGACGTGCTCCACCATGCGCAGCATGTTGCAGGTGTAGCCGTACTCGTTGTCGTACCAGGCCACGACCTTCACGAAGGTCGGGTCCAGCTGGATGCCGGCGCCAGCATCGAACACGGACGGGGCGGTGTAGCCACGGAAGTCCGTGGAGACCACCAGCTCGTCGGTGTATCCCAGCACGCCCTTCAGCTCGCCCTCGGAGGCCTTCTTCATGGCCGCGCAGACGTCGTCGTACTTGGCGTCGCCGTTCAGTTCCACGGTCAGGTCGACCACGGAGACGTCGGAGGTCGGCACACGGAAGGCCATGCCGGTCAGCTTGCCGTTCAGTTCCGGCAGCACCTTGCCCACGGCCTTGGCCGCACCGGTGGAGGACGGGATGATGTTCTCCAGGATGCCGCGGCCGCCGCGCCAGTCCTTCATGGACGGGCCGTCAACGGTCTTCTGGGTCGCAGTGGCGGCGTGCACGGTGGTCATCAGGCCACGCTTGATGCCCCAGGTGTCATTCAGCACCTTGGCCACCGGGGCCAGGGCGTTGGTGGTGCAGGAGGCGGCGGAGACCATGTTCTGGCCCGCGTAGTCACCGTGGTTCACGCCATAGACGAACATCGGGGTGTCATCCTTGGACGGCGCGGACATCACGACCTTCTTGGCGCCGGCGTCCAGGTGCTTCTGGGCGGTCTCGGCGGTCAGGAACAGGCCGGTGGACTCGATCACGATGTCGGCGTTGATGTCGCCCCACTTCAGCGCGGCCGGATCCTTCTCGGCGGTCAGGCGGATGCGGTTGCCATTCACCACCAGGTGGTCGCCGTCGACGCTGATGTCACCCTCGAAGCGGCCGTGCACGGAGTCGTAGCGCAGCATGTAGGCCAGGTACTCCGGATCCAGCAGGTCGTTGATACCGACCACCTGGAGGTTCGGGAAGTCCTTGGCGATGGCGCGGAAGGCCATGCGGCCGATACGACCGAAGCCGTTAATACCAACCTTGATCGACATAGGATGTCTCCTCTTTTCTTGCTTATGCGAAATCGATGCGGACGTAAGCTTAGCCGTTCAGCACGTCACGGGCGATCTGGGCGACGTTCTCCGGCTTGAAGCCGAAGTAGTCGAACAGGGCGCCACCCGGGGCCGACTCGCCGAAGCGATCCATGCCGAACACGGCGCCGTCCAGACCGGTGAACTTGTACCAGCCCGCAGTGGCGCCCGCCTCGACCGCCACGCGCTTGCGCACGGCGGCCGGCAGCACGGCCTCCCGGTAGGCGGGGTCCTGCTGCTCGAACAGCTCGACGCAGGGCATGGAGACGACGCGCGCCTTCTTGCCTTCGCCGGCAAGCTCCTCGGCGGCCTTGACCGCCAGCTCGACCTCGGAGCCGGTCGCGATAAAGATCAGGTCCGGGGTGCCGTCGCAGTCCTTCAGGATGTAACCACCACGGGCGATGTTGGCGAGCTGTTCGCCATCGCGCTCCATGTGCGGCAGGCCCTGACGCGACAGGATGAACGCGGAGGGGCCGTCGGTGCGTTCGATACCGGCCTTCCAGGCGACGGCGGTCTCGACCGCGTCGCAGGGGCGCCAGACGTTCAGGTTGGGGATCAGGCGCAGGCTCGGGGTCTGCTCGATCGGCTGGTGGGTCGGGCCGTCTTCGCCCAGACCGATGGAGTCATGGGTCAGTACGTACATGACACGCTGGCCCATCAGCGCGGACATGCGGATGCCGTTGCGGGCATAGTCGGAGAAGATCAGGAAGGTGCCGCCGTACGGGATGAAGCCGCCGTGCAGGGCGATGCCGTTCATGATCGCGGCCATGCCGAACTCGCGCACGCCGTAGTAGACGTAGTTGCCCGCGGCATCGTCCCTGCTGACGCCCTTGGAGCCGGGGTACATGGTCAGGTTGGAGCCGGCCAGGTCGGCGGAGCCGCCCAGCAGTTCCGGGACGGCCGGCGCCATGCCGGCGATCGCGTTCTGCGAGGCCTTGCGCGAGGCGACCTTCTCGGCCTTCTCGACGGTTTCCTTGATGTAGGCGTTGGCCTTTTCGCTCCAGTCGGACGGCAGGTCACCCGCCATGCGGCGCTCGAACTCGGCGGCCAGTTCCGGATGCGCCTGCTTGTACGCGGCAAAGCGTTCGTTCCACTCGGACTCGGCCTTGGCGCCCTTGTCCTTTGCACTCCAGCCTTCGTAGATCTCGTTCGGGATCTCGAACGGGGCGTGGTTCCAGCCGAGCTCCTTGCGGGTCAGCGCGACTTCGTCGTCGCCCAGGGCAGCGCCGTGACACTCTTCCTTGCCACACTTGTTCGGCGAACCGAAGCCGATCACGGTGCGGCAGCAGATCAGGCTCGGCTTGTCGCTGTTCTGGCGTGCCTCTTCGATCGCGGCCTTGACCGCATCGGCGTCGTGACCATCCACACCACGTACCACGTGCCAGCCATAGGCTTCGAAACGGGTCGGGGTATCGTCGGTGAACCACCCCTCGACTTCGCCGTCGATGGAGATGCCGTTGTCATCCCAGAAGGCGATCAGCTTGCCCAGGCCCAGGGTGCCGGCCAGCGCGCAGCTTTCGTGGGAGATCCCTTCCATCATGCAGCCATCGCCGAGGAAGGCGTAGGTGTGATGATCAACGATGTCGTGCTCGGGCTGGTTGAAGTGCGCGGCCATCATCTTCTCGGCCAGCGCCATGCCCACCGCGTTGGAGATCCCCTGGCCCAGCGGGCCGGTCGTGGTCTCCACACCCGGGGTGTAGCCGTATTCCGGGTGACCCGGGGTCTTGGAGTGCAGCTGACGGAACTGCTTGAGCTCGTCCATAGGCAACTCGTAGCCGGTCAGGTGCAGCAGGGAGTAGATCAGCATGGAGCCGTGGCCGTTGGACATCACGAAGCGGTCGCGATCGGGCCAGTGCGGGTTGGCCGGGTTGTGCTGCATGTAGTCGTTCCACAGCACTTCGGCGATATCCGCCATCCCCATTGGGGCGCCCGGGTGGCCGGAATTGGCCTTCTGGACGGCATCCATCGACAGGGCGCGAATGGCATTGGCAAGCTCTCTACGGGTCGGCATGCTGAACTCCTGCTCTTTCGAAATAGTGTTGGGTTCGGCTGGCGGCGATCAGCGGCGCGGGGCGCCAGCGGCGGCCAGACCCGGACAGGTCGACCGATCGAGGGCACACAGATCCTGCCGGCGCTCAAAGACACGGAATGGCCCGAGCAGCCCCAGCAAAGGCGATGCATTTTGGCCACTTTCCGCGATCGGGGCAAGTCGGTGCCAGAGCGCACCAGAACGCGGTCTCGACGGGATTCGTGCGCCCCGGGGCCCCACAAACACCGGGAGGGGGGCTTAGAAAATCTCGTCGAGTTGCGTTACAGTACGGGTCGTTTTGCGCAAAACTAAATCGAAACGACCCACAAAGGAACGCCTAATGTCCAACGATTACATCTTCACCTCGGAATCGGTTTCCGCGGGCCATCCCGACAAGATGGCCGACCTGGTCTCCGACACCATCGTCGACGCCATCATCGAGCAGGACCCGCATGCGCGTATCGCCTGCGAGACCGCCACCAAGACCGGCATGGTCATGCTGCTGGGCGAGATCACCACTGGCGCGCAGATCGACTACGAAAAGCTGGTGCGCGAGACGGTCTGCGAGATCGGCTACAACGATTCCGACGTCGGCTTCGACGGCAAGACCTGCGCCGTGCTGAACGTGCTGGGTGAACAGTCCCAGGACATCGCCATGGGTGTGGACCGCGACGTCTCCGACCGCGCCACCCAGGGCGCCGGTGACCAGGGCCTGATGTTCGGCTACGCCGCGCGCGAAACCGATACGCTGATGCCCGCCCCGATCTTCTACGCCCACAAGATGGTGCGTATCCAGTCCGAACTGATGAAGAGCGGCAAGCTGCCGTGGCTGCGCCCGGACGCCAAGTCCCAGGTCTCGCTGCGCTACGAAGACGGCAAGCCGGCCGGCCTGGACGCGGTGGTCCTGTCCACCCAACACAGCCCGGACATCTCGCAGAAGGACCTGAAGGAAGCGATCTACGAAGAGATCTTCAAGAAGGTGCTGCCGAACGAATGGCTGAGCCAGGTCTCGGATGACAAGATTCACATCAACCCGACCGGCAAGTTCGAGATCGGGGGCCCGGTGGGTGACGCCGGTCTGACCGGCCGCAAGATCATCGTCGACACCTACGGCGGCATGGCCCGTCACGGTGGTGGCGCGTTCTCCGGCAAGGACCCGTCCAAGGTGGACCGTTCCGCCGCCTACGCCGGCCGCTACGTGGCCAAGAACATCGTCGCCGCCGGCCTGGCCGACAAGTGCGAGATCCAGGTTTCCTACGCCATCGGCGTGGCCGAGCCGACCTCGATCACCGTCGACACCTTCGGCACCGGCAAGGTCGACGATCGCAAGATCGAAGGCTTCGTGCGCGAAGTGTTTGATCTGCGCCCGTGGGGCCTGATCCAGATGATGGATCTGCTGCGCCCGATCTACAAGGCGACCGCCGCCTATGGTCACTTCGGCCGCGAAGACGTCGACCTCCCCTGGGAGCGCACCGACAAGGCCGAGGAACTCAAGAAGATGGCGGGCCTCTAAACAGACCCCTATTTGGTAAGCGAAATACCCATCCGGCTGAGGAGCGCTGCAGCGGTTTAACCGTCAGGCTCAGCCGGATGTCCCCCTGAAACGTGAACACGGCGCTCATCCAGATAACCGGAGAAGTTGATCCATGAATGCTGTGATGAACGACAAGAAAACGACCGATTACGTCGTCAAGGACATCAACCTTGCCGAATTCGGCCGCAAGGAAATTGCGATCGCCGAGACCGAAATGCCCGGTCTGATCCAGACCCGCGAAGAGTTCGCGGCCTCCAAGCCGCTGAAGGGCGCCAAGATTGCCGGCTCCCTGCACATGACCATCCAGACCGCGGTTCTGATCCAGACCCTGGAAGCCCTGGGCGCCGACGTGCGCTGGGCCTCCTGCAACATCTACTCCACCCAGGACCACGCCGCGGCCGCGATTGCCGACAACGGCACCCCGGTCTTCGCCGTGAAGGGCGAGACCCTGGAAGAGTACTGGGACTACTGCCACCGCATCTTCGAATTCGACGGCGGCGCCAACATGATCCTGGACGACGGCGGTGACGCCACTCTGCTCCTGCACATCGGTGCCAAGGCCGAGAAGGACCAGTCCGTCATCTCCAACCCGGAGAACGAAGAAGAGATCGCCCTGTTTGCCTCGATCAAGGATCGCCTGGCCAAGCAGCCGAACTGGTACTCCGAGCAGCTCGCCAAGATCAAGGGCGTGACCGAAGAGACCACCACCGGTGTCCATCGCCTGTACCAGATGGCGAAGGACGGCGAGCTGGCCTTCCCGGCGATCAACGTCAACGACTCGGTCACCAAGTCCAAGTTCGACAACCTGTACGGCTGCCGCGAGTCCACCGTGGACTCCATCAAGCGCGCCACCGACGTGATGATCGCGGGCAAGATCGCCGTGGTCGCCGGTTATGGTGACGTCGGCAAGGGTGCCGCCCAGTCGCTGGCCGGCCTGGGTGCCACCGTGTGGATCACCGAGATCGACCCGATCTGCGCCCTGCAGGCCTCGATGGAAGGCTTCCGCGTGGTCACGATGGACGAGGCCGCCGACAAGGCCGAGATCTTCGTTACCGCCACCGGTAACAAGGACGTGATCACCGAAGATCACATGACTCGCATGAAGGATCAGGCCATCGTCTGCAACATCGGTCACTTCGACTCCGAGATCGCCGTGGCCGCGATGCGCAAGTACGAGTGGGAGAACATCAAGCCGCAGGTTGACCACATCATCCTGCCGAACGGCAACCGGATCATCATGCTGGCCGAAGGCCGCCTGGTGAACCTGGGCTGCGGCACCGGCCATCCGAGCTTCGTGATGTCCAACTCCTTCACCAACCAGACCCTGGCCCAGATCGAGCTGTGGACGAAGGGTGACCAGTACGACAAGAACGTCTACGTGCTGCCGAAGCACCTGGACGAGAAGGTCGCGCAGCTGCATCTGAAGAAGCTGGGTGCCAACCTGACCCGTCTGACCGACGAACAGGCCAAGTACCTGGGTCTGCCGGTGGATGGCCCGTTCAAGCCGGAACACTACCGCTACTGATCGGCCAGCCTCACATTTCAATTCGTTGTTAATGTGAACGCCGGGGCGGGCCGCATGTTCGTGCGGTCCGCCTTCTTTTTGTCTGGAGGACAAACATGTCTGACCAAAAACGCGTCTTCAGCGTTGAATTCTTCCCGCCCAAGGACGAGGCCGGGGCCGAACGGCTGGCCAAGGCCCGCAAGCGTCTGGGCGCCCTCAAACCCGAGTTCTACTCCGTAACCTTTGGTGCCGGCGGCTCGACCCGTGACCGCACCCTGGAAACGGTCAAGGACATCATCAACAAGGACGGCATCCCGGCCGCCCCGCACGTCTCCTGTATCTCCTCGACCAAGGGCGAGCTGCACGAGCTGCTGTCGACCTACCGCGACATCGGCGTCAACCGTATCGTCGCACTGCGCGGCGACCTGCCGTCCGGCACCAAGAACTCCGGCGGCGACTTCCGCTATGCCTCCGAGCTCGTCGAGTTCGTGCGCGCCGAGTTCGGTGACCAGTTCAAGATCGAGGTGGCGGCCTATCCGGAGTTCCATCCGCAGGCCCCGAACGCCGAGAAGGACCTGGAGAATTTCAAGACCAAGGTGGACGCCGGCGCCGATGCCGCGATCACCCAGTACTTCTACAACGTGGACGCCTACGAGGCCTTCATGGAACGGGTGGAGAAGATGGGCATCACTATCCCGATCATTGTCGGGATCATGCCGATCACCAACTACACCCAGATCGTGCGCTTCTCCGAGATGTGCGGCGCCGAGATCCCGCGCTATATCCGCAAGCGGATGGAGGCCTATGGCGACGACAAGGAGTCGATCCGCAAGTTTGGCATCGAGATCGCCACACGCCTGACCGACGACGTCCTCGACAAGGGCGCCCCGGGCATCCACTTCTACTCCATGAACCAGGCCGGTCCGACCGAGACCATCTGGAAAAACCTGGACCTGGACAACCGTCGGTAACACCCGATGCGCTGCCCCCGGCTTCTGATCAACGACACGGATCTGGCCGCGGGGCAGTCTATTCCCGCTTCGCAGGACCGGCTGCACTACGCCACCAATGTCCTGCGCCTCAAGAACGATGCCGCCTGCCGGGTGTTCGACGGCCAGGGCAACGAATTCCATGCCCGCCTGGAGGTCACCGGACGTCGTTCCGGCACCTTCCATCTGGGTGACCGCGCCGCCGCCCCCACCACACCCGCACGCCCCATTGAGCTTCTCCAGGGCATTGCCCGAGGCGACCACATGGACCTGGCGGTACAGAAGGCGGTGGAGCTGGGTATCAGTGTGATCCGGCCCGTGCTTTGCGAGCGCAGCCGTTCGGCCGCCGCCCACCGAGGGCTGGACAAGCGCCAGGCCCACTGGGCCGGGATCATCCAGGCGGCGGCCGAACAATGCGGCCGTAACGAGCTACCACTTCTGGTGCCACCCGCCACACTGGACGAGGCCCTGGACGCCAGCTCACCCGGCCTCGACCTGGTCGCGGACGAGCAGGGCCCACCCCTGTCCGGGGCGCTCGACTCGTTCGGGAAGGGGGGCACGTCCGGGCGGGTACGGATACTGATCGGACCCGAGGGGGGGCTGACCGACGAGGAACGCATCCAGGCGCGCAACGCCGGGTTTCAAGCGGTCGCCATGGGCCCCCGTACCCTGCGCACGGAAACGGCCGCGATCAGCCTCTTGACCCTGGTGCAATGGAGGCTCGGGGATCTCGACGGTGGGGCCGCCCTCACCTGACGTTCGAGGCAGTCGGCCTATGCCGTTTCCGGCTGCGAGAGCTCGAGCAAGCGATCCTCGATCGCATCGAGTCGCAGCAGGTGGCTGGTTACCCCCGACGCCTTTACCCGCCACGCCCACGGAGAGGCGTCCGCCTCGTCAACGGCGTAGATGTTTTGCGGCGTGATGCGCACTGGATGTGGCGTGCCACGCACCTCCAGCGCATAGAACGGCAGTCGCTCCGGCTGGGTAATCGCCTGCATGACCAGCAAGCGGGTAAACCGGCGCTGCGCATCCTCGACTGGGTGTTCGGGATACAACAGACGGTGGACATTGACCACGGGCACCTGGACGTCCTGCCAGATCAGCGTGGGCTCCAGCCAGGGGATGTCCGCATGCTCGTGATCGGTCTGCACGGCACCTGCCCGAGTGGTGACCTCGAGAAAGGCGCTACGCGGCAACAGGATGGACCCGGTGTCCAGCTGCACGATCACCGATTCGACCGACGGCTCGCGGGCCTCTTCGCTCATACGGCGACCTCCTCAAGGTGACGCCGGATTTCGTCCAGCAGGTCATTCTCCAGATACGGCTTGCCCAGATAGCCATTGACACCCAGCCGCGAGGCACGCTCGCGATGCTTCGTGCCACTGCGTGATGTGATCATGATAATCGGGACCTGACTCAACTCCGGATGGTCGCGGACATGGGCAGCGAACTCGAACCCGTCCATGCGCGGCATCTCCACATCCAGCAGGATCAGCTGCGGTCGCCGCTCCTCCAGCATCGTCACGGCATCGAGACCGTCGCGGGCCGTGACCACATCGTACCCATGGCGGGCGAGCAGACGCGCGGTAACCTTGCGGATGGTGATCGAGTCATCCACGACCATGATACGCGGGGCACCGGCAATCTCCGCCGGCACGCCCGCCTCGACAGTGCCCGCCGTGGCCGCCGCGAACCGGACCAGCATGCTCAGGTCGAGGATCAGCATGACCGAGCCATCGCCCTGCAGGGTGGCACCAGCGACCCCGGGGATACGACTCAGGACCGGGCCTACCGATTTCACAACCACTTCCTGGCTCCCCAGCAACCCGTCGATCCGCAACGCCACGCGCTGATCGTCGGCGCGCACCAGCAACAGCGGGAACGCGTGGTCCGGCAGATGGCTGGCACTGGCCTGTGTCTCGACACCCATCAGGTCACCCAGGGCCCGCACGGCGTAGTCCTGACCGGCGTAGGGATAGCTCACATGCCCGTCGCCGCCGGCCACGACCTCTTCAGCATGCGCCCGCACGACGCCCTCCACGGACGCCATGGGCACGGCGAAGATCTCCTCGCCCACCTGCACCAGCAATGCCTGCGAGATCGCCAGCGTAAACGGCAACCGCATGGTAAAGCGCGAGCCTCGTCCGGGCGTCGAATCGATCTCCAGCGTGCCGCCCAGTTGCTTGACGTCGCTGTTCACCACATCCAGCCCCACCCCGCGACCGGCCACCTGCGACACTTCCGTGGCAGTGGAGAACCCGGACTGCAGGATCAACTGCAGGGCCTGGGCATCGGTAATCTCGGCATCGGCTGTCAGCAGCCCGCGCTCCACGGCGCGCGTGCGGATAGCATGGGCATCGATCCCGGCGCCATCGTCCGTCACTTGCAAGCGGATCTCGCTGCCTGACTGCTCGAGCGACACCACGATCTGGCCCGTTTCCGCCTTGCCGGCCGCGCGACGCGCCTCGCTGTCCTCAATACCGTGCGCAATTGCATTGCGCAGCAGGTGCTCGAGCGGGGCGACCAGCCGTTCCAGCAATGCGCGGTCGAGCTCGGCCCCCTGCCCGGAAAACTCCACACGGACCGACTTGCCCATGTCGTCGCCGGCCTGGCGTACCACACGCCGCAGACGCGGGGCCATACGCGCGAAGCGCACCATGCGCTGGCGCATCAGCTGGTCCTGGAGATCGGTCCCCACGCGACGCTGCTGCAGCAGGATACCGCCGGCATTCTGCAGCTCGTCACCCACGTCCTGCTTCAGGGCCTCAAGGTCACTGACACTCTCGGCCAGCGCGCGCGAGAGCTGCTGAATGCCGGAATAGCGGTCCATCTCCAGCGGATCGAAATCCACCGCCTCGTCACCGCTCTCCTTCTCGACCCGGAACAGAATCTGCGCCTCGGTCTCGATCTCGAGCTTGCGCAGCTGCTCGCGCAGACGAGCGATCGTCCGCTCCAGTTCATCGACCTGACCTTCGACACGACCCACCGTCTGCTCGAAGCGACGATGGAAGGTCGCGAGCTCACCGGCATGATTGACCAGCGCATCCAGCACCTCGGCATCCATGCGCACCTGGTCCTGGATACGGCGTGCATCCACCGGCGCGGGTTGCGCGACGGTCTCCGGCTCGTCGTCCGGTAGCAGGGCCGCGGGCTCCGCGGGCTCCGCGTCCTCGGCCTCACGGCTGGGAGCTGGTTGGCTCTCGAACTCTTCGCCGCCACCGGATGCCCAGTCGCGCAAGGCCGGCAGGGTCTCGCTGGCCTCTTCGTTCGTCTGCCAGCTACCGACCCCGCGCTCGACCAGATGCTGGACATCGGTCAATGCACGCTCGACCAGCCGGAAGAATCCCTCGCGGGGCTCCAGTCCGGTCTCGGTCTCCATGCCCAAGGCACTTTCCAGGGCATGGGCAATCGCCCCGACCACCTCGAAACCAGCCATCCGGGCACTGCCCTTCAGCGTATGTACCTCGCGCTGGAAGGCATTCTGATCCGGCCCCGGACGGCCGCCGGCCTCGCGCCACGATGCCAGGGCCGCGAACGCAGCCTCCAGGATATCGCGGGCCTCTTCGATGAATACCTCGGCGAACTCCGGATCGATCTCTTCCTCCGGCTCCACCTCCAGCCCGGCATCCGGCTCGCCCGCCAGCCCGGCGTCGCCGGGCTCGGCGCCCACCGCTTCGGCCTCCGCTGGCTCGGACGTCGAAGGTGTCGCGTCGTCGACATCCGGTTGCGGTGGCTCAAGCGCCGATTCGTGCGCATCCGACTGTGGCGGCTCGGGGACCTGCTCGGCGGCATCCTCGTCGGTAGCGCGCAGCAACTGCTCGGCGGTCGCATGGTCGAGGAGCTCGTAGACCTCGGGCGACCACTTGGGCGGTGCGTCGGTCTTGAGCGGGTCGGGATGCTCGTCGGCCACTGCATCCGCCACGTAGCGCTCGAGTTCGGCAAGCAGGGTCTGGGCGCGCGCCGCCAGCGGCCACTCCATCTCGCGATGGATGCGCACGATGCGCTCAAACGGGCCGCACACGGCGTAGATGCCACGGATGTCGGCCGTTCGGGCACTCCCGTTCAGGGTATGCAGTGCGCGCTCGAGCTCGTGATTCGGCACCCTGTCGGGCCGGCTCCCGGACGCGTCGATCCATTCACGAAGGGTAGCCAGATGGGTACGGGCCTCGGCCGAGAACACCTGCCAGAGTTGCGGGTCGGTGCCCGCGTCCTCGGGCAGCTCGAGCGCTTCGTCGTTTGTTTCCAGCGCGGGTTCCGCAGGGATAGGCGGCTCGAGGGCAGCCTCGGGCGCATCCAGCTCCTGTGCATCCAGGTCCAGCGGCTCCGCCGCCTCCAGTTGGTCTTCCGGGGCCTCCGGAATGGGGGCTGCCGGCCATTCGGGTTCGGCAGAGCCAGCGGAGTCCAGGGCCTCCATGCTGCGCGCGAGCGCGGCAAAATCGTCCTCGGCACCGGCCGGCATCTCGGCTGATTCCTCCGCCGGCTCCATCTCGCCGGACAGCAGTGCCTGCAGGCGCAAGGCGATATCCAGTACCGGGGTATCCGGGCCGGTATCGTCACGGACTTCTGCCACCAGGCCCGGCAGGACCGCAATCGCATCCTCAAGTGCCTGGATGGTCGCGAAGTCCGCCTCTTGCCCGCCTTCCAGCAGGCGATTCAGGAATGACTCCACGACCCAGGCAAATTCCCCCAGACGCAAGGCCCCCGCCAGGCGGCCGGAACCCTTGAGCGTATGAAAGGAACGACGGATCACCGTCAGGGCATCCATGTCGGAGGGCGCGGCCTGCCAGCGCGGGAACTGCTCGCCGAGGCTTTCGATCTCCTCGTCGGCTTCCTCGAGGAAGATATCGAGAATCTCGGGATCGATATCCGGCCCCCGAACCTGCGAGGACAACACGGACTCGTCGTAGTGCAAACGTTCTGCACTCGAGACATGCACCGGCGGGGCCGGAGCGGTTTCGGATACTGCCGCCGGCTCGGGAATATCCTCCTCGGCCTCAGCAAAAACGGCCAGCGGCTCTTCCTGCCCCGTGACCTCCTCGATATCGTCACCCGGTGAAAGTTCTTCCCCGCTTGCACCCAGGGACACATCGGTCAGCGAAACGGGGCGCTCGACCGCATCGCCACCGGAGATCGCGCCCAGACGCTGCAGTGCGGCCACACCCCGCTCGTGGACACTATCCAGCTCGCGCCAGGGCTGCCCGGAGGACTCCAGCGCCAGCTCGATCGAGCTCAACACCTCCGCCAGCGCCCCGACCTCGTCCTCACCCAGGTCGCGTGCCGCCAGCCCGGCGTCAGCACGAGCCTCCAGATAGCGGATCAACGGCTGCAACAGGGCCTGCAGGGCCTCGAAACCGCCGATCGACATCGCACCGTCGACCCGCTCCAGCGCGCTGCGGGCCTCGTGCAGCCCGTTATCCGCGCCTTCTCCGGAGAGGTATCCGAGCAAGGTATCGCGCACGCGCCGCACGTCCACCAGGGCCTCCTGGTAGACCGCCGCCGCCAGGTGGCGATCAAAGTCGGCACGCGGGCCGCTGGCCGCACGCCGACGCAGGCCCGATTCGAGCAGCGACTCCAGTGCCAGTAGATGCTCGGCCAATTCCATGTCGACCTGTTCGTCGGATTGCCCGGCCCGCTCCGGCGTCAGGGCCTCCATCAGGGCATCGGTGTGGCGCTGGCCCGCCTCCAGACCGAGCAGACTCAGGGTCGAGCCGATCCGCTCGACCTGTTCGCTCAGGCTGGCCAATTCCTCTTGGCCGCGCTGTTCCGAACGCATCAGCACGTCCAGACGCTCGCGCACCTCGGCCAGGTCGTCTTCCAGGGCGGCGCGCAGATTCTGATAGACCGCCTGGCCGACCCCTCCGCCGTCGTCGCCTTGCAGCGCGTCCAGACCGAACACTTCGCGCACCGCGCGCGCCTGTTCGCCATCGGAACTTGACCCCAATGGAATGGACGCCCCCGCCCTATTACGGCATCGCGATGTGCCAGAGTGGGGGTGTGAACTCTCACTCGAAGCGACGGAGGCGTCCAGATGCAGGTTACAACACTCGGCATTGATCTCGCGAAGAACGTGTTTCAGGTCCACGGCGTGGATGCGCAGGGCCGGAAGGTGTTTTCGAAGGCGATCACGCGGAAGAAGCTGCTTGCGTTCCTGGCGCAGCTGCCGGCGTGCCGGGTGGGCATGGAGGCCTGCGGGAGTGCCCATTACTGGGCCCGTGAGTTGCAGGCGTTGGGGCACGAGGTGCGGCTGATGGCGCCGCAGTTCGTGAAGCCCTACGTGAAGACGAACAAGAACGACCGGGCGGACGCCGAGGCGATCTGTGAGGCGGTGACCCGCCCGAACATGCGTTTCGTGCCGATCAAGACGCCCGACCAGCAGGCGGTACTGGCTTTGCACCGGGTGCGCGAGGGCCAGATCAAGGCGCGCACCGCGCAGGCCAACCAGTTGCGCGGCTTGCTGGCTGAGTTCGGGATCGTGGTGCCCCAGGGGATGACGACCCTGTTCCGCGAGCTCCCGGGGATCCTGGAGGACGCGGAGAACGGCTTGCCGGATCTGTTCCGCACGCTGCTGGCCGACCGGCTCGACGAGTTGCGGCGACTGGACCAGGCCGTGAAGGAACAGGAGCGCCAGATCCAGGCCTGGCATCGAAGTCATGCGGTCAGCCGGCGCCTGGCCGAGATCCCGGGGATCGGATCGATCAGCGCGACCGCCTTGGTCGCCGCGATCGGCAATGCCCGGCACTTCAAGAACGGTCGCCAGCTGGCCGCCTGGATGGGGCTGGTGCCCAAGCAGCACTCCAGTGGCGGCCAGTCGAACCTGCTGGGGATCAGCAAGCGCGGCGACCGCTACCTGCGCATGCTGCTGATCCACGGGGCGCGGTCCGCCCTGTTGGCGGATCAGCGCCGCGGCGAGGGCGGCGACCCTTGGCTCGAAGGGTTACGCCAGCGGCGCGGTTCCAACGTGGCCACCGTGGCCCTGGCCAACAAGAATGCCCGCACGGTCTGGGCCCTGATGGCCCATGACCGGACGTTTGACCCCGGCTTACGCGGCGCCGCCGCGTAAGCCTGAAAAAACGGAGAAGCGAACGCGTTATTACGTACCCAACCCTCGATTGCGCAAGCGATTGAGCATGATGGCAACGGGAGCGATCCCGGTGGGGGCCAGTCCGATCATTGCGAAGCACCTCGAGTGCGCGACCTCGCTGGGACCCTCCACCCGCGGAATCCATCCGGGACCGTGGCGAATGAAAGCCGCACACGCAGTCCGAATGTACGGGAGCAATCGTCGCCCCGAAACCATCTACTCAAACGCTTGGCAAACCGGGGGCGTCCATGTACGCAATGTGGAACAGCAAGGTCTTGATCAGGTCATCCGGGATGGCGTGATCGGGCTCCGAGCCATCGTCGTTCGATTCGCAATGCTCGCTGAGGATGCCCAGGTATCGCCCGAGCTCGCGGTCCACACGCCCGATCAGGCGGCGAATATCGGTACTGGCCTCGAGGCCCTCATCCGCGAGCGACTCCAGGATGCCACCGGTAATCCAGAACAGGCGCCGGAGATCCCCCGGGGGGACCATTTCCTCGATCTGCTGTGCCACGGGCTTCAGGCGGCGAGCCGCCGCGATCACATCACCGCGAACCAACTCGAGGAGCTCGCGCTGAAAGCCCCGACGGGCCTCTTGCAGGCGCCGTGCGCGCTCCTCAGGCTGTAGCGCCTCACCACCGGCCCCGACTCGACCGTCGTCCACCACCTGCAGATCCGGCATCAAGGCCGCGACGTCCATCAGCAAGGTGGCGCCCCGCGCTGCACGCAGCTCGTTGAGCAACGGGACCAGGATCATCGGCGAAGGCAGTTCCGAGTCGCCCTCCTGCTCAAGGTAGTCGGGCAACTGCAGCGCGGCGCGCAAGAGCGCCTCGGTTGCCTCCGGGCTGGGCGGCTCGGCTCCCTGCTGCAGATCCATCACCTGCAACATCTCGTCGCAGATCAGGACCACGCTCTCGACCTGCACCATGGTCAGGGTGCCGCGAATCTGCTCCAGTCCCGCCCGGGCCTCGTTCAGGCAGTCGTCACAGGCCGGGTCCTCGGCATAGCGCCGCAGGGCGTCCTGGAGCTCGACAAAGAGTTTGTCGAGCTCGTCGCGGACCCAATTCAGTGCGCTGGGTGCCATATCTGCGGCCCGGCGTCAGGCGCGCTGCTCGTTCGGGACGGTTTCCTCGGACGACGCATCGGGCTCGGCGGTCTCGTCGCCAGGCTCGGGCAGCGTCGGGTCGGGGAGCTTGAAGTCCGACACCGAGGACTGGAGCTGCGCGGACAGTTGCGCCAGATCGCCGATGGCGGCCGCGGTGGACTGGGTACCCTGAGTGGTCTCCGAGGTGATCTCGCGGATCTGGCCCATGATCGAGGTCACGTTGCGCGCCATCTCCGACTGCTGGCGTGCCGAGTTCGCGATCCCGTCGATCAGATCCGCCAGATCGGCAGACACCTGCTCGATCTCGGCCAGCGCCTCGCCCGCCGCCTGGGCCATCTCGGCCCCGGACACCACGTTGGCGGTACTTTGTTCCATCGACGAAACCGCCTCGCTGGTATCCGCCTGGATCGCCTTGACCAGACCCTCGACCTGACGCGTCGCGCCGGAGGAGCGCTCCGCGAGGCGCTGGACCTCGTCCGCCACCACCGCGAACCCGCGACCTGCCTCGCCTGCGGCGGAGGCCTGGATCGCAGCGTTCAGCGCGAGCACGTTGGTCTGCTCGGCAATATCATTGATCAGCCCGATGATGTCGCCGATCTCCTGCGAGGACTCGCCCAGGCGCTTGATTCGTTTTGCCGTCTCCTGGATCTGCTCGCGGATGGTATCCATGCCTTCGATCGAGCGGCGCACCGTGGCCGCGCCCTTGGACGCGATCTCCACCGAATTTCGCGCCACCTGGGCCGACTGCCCGGCATCCTGCGCGACCTTGTCGACCGACTCGCTCACCTCGTCGATTGCATCGTTCGCCTGCTGGATCTCGCGGGCTTGTTCCTCGGACTTCTCCGCCAGCCCCAGCACCTGCGAACGGGTCGCGGCCGAGGATTCGCTGATGTCCGCGGCCACCGTGTTAATGGTCGCGACCAGGGTACGCAGGTTCTCGATCGCGTAGTTCATCGAGTCCGCGATCGCCCCGGTGAAGTCCTCGGTCACGGTCGCGTTGACGGTGAGGTCCCCATCGGCGAGGTTCATCATCTCGTCCAGCAGGCGCAGGATGGCCTGCTGGTTGCGCTCGTTCTGCGCCTCAGTCTCGGCCAGCTCGCGCTTGGTGTCGCGGTAGAGGAACAGCCCCATCGCGATCAACAGCAGCAGCGCCAGACCACCCAGGGCGAACCCGACCAGGGCAATCACACCCGCCTGCTCGGCCTCGCGGTTGAGCGCAGCCTCGAGACCACCGGTCACATCCAGCATGGCCCCAGAGCGAGCCTCGACCGAGGAGGCGGCCGCATTGATCTCGAAGATCTGCGACGAGGTATCCAGCACCCCCTCGACCGCCTCGCTGAAGGCGATGAACAACGTCGCGATCTCCTGCAGCGTACGCTGGGTCTCGGCGTCATCGACGCGCTCGATACCCAGGGGTTCGAAGCCCTCGATCAGGCCATCGAGCACACGCCCGTACAACGTGGCATCGCGCTCGAACCGCTCGATCGCGGTAGCCGCTGCGGCGCCACCCTGCAACACCTGGTTGAGGTTATTGGCGATGCGCTGAATGAGCATGGTCTGGCGCGAGGCCGCATAAACCTGCTCCGGCGACTCCCCGATCTGGACCATGCGCCGCACCACGTCATCGGACAGACGTGCCAGCTCGGGCGAGAAGGCCTCCACCGCCTCGGAAAACTCCGTCACCTGCTCAATGTCATCGGAGCCCACGATGACGGTGGTGACATCATCACGATAAAGCGACCACTCGCGATTGACGTCCGACAGTTCGCTGGACACTGCCTCGGGCAGCGGCAGCAGACCGTCGCCCCCATCGCGCAACCGCTCGAACTGATCGTCGAAGCGGTTGCGCAACTCCGTGATATCGGTAATCGCCTGTTCGGAGCCCCCGGCCGCTTCCAGGGTACCCGTCGCCAATCGCTGCGAAAGCAGCTGCATCTCGCTGGCCAGGGCGACACGGTCGCGATACTGGCTTTGCTCGAATTCGTGGTAGGTAAAAGCCACGCCCGTCGCGATCAGGGCCAGCACCAGCACCCCCCCGAGGACGATATTGCGCAAGCGTCGACTCGATCCCATACGTCATACCCCCTGTTGCAGCCCGCCGGCTCCGCTTATACAGCGGTCGCGGTCTGTTCGGTATTCGATGCCCCAGCCAGCTCCATGCCGGCAAAGCGATTGGTGTCATTCAAAAGCAGATCCAGATCCAGCACCGGGTGCAACCGGTGCCCAAGGTCGAATCCACCGGTAATAAAGGGACGCACACGGTCGGGCACCGACACCTGCAGTCGCCGTTGCGACGGAATGCAGCGCCGCATGCCCTCGACCTGACTCACCAGCAAACCGGCCATACCGTGTCCCTGGGGGGCCACTACGACACGCTGCCCGGCCGCATCGTGCGGCAAGGGAACGTCCAGCAACAGCTTGCCCATGTCGAATACCGGCAGGACCAGCCCGCGCAGATTCCCCACACCCAGCACGGCCGGGTCCGCCAGCGGCACTCGAGTCAACGACAGCGGATCGGCCACCTCGGCGATCGAATCCATGTCGACCAGAAAACGGAAATCGGCGACACGGAGCAGCACCCCGCGCCAGCCCGTGCCGATATCCCTTCGCAGTTCGCGGTTCACGCGACGCCCTTCGCGATCGAGACTCGCGAGCAGGGCGTAGGGCGTGGACCGCTCGATCTTCATGCGTTCAGGTACTTACCGATGGTTTGCAGCAGGTCCTTTTCCGCCACCGGTTTGGTGATGTAGTCCCGGGCCCCCTGGCGCATGGCCCAGACCCGGTCCGTGGCCTGGTCCTTGGTGGACACCACGACCACGGGCACATGCGAGGTCTCGTCGGATTTCGACAACTCGCGGGTGGCCTGGAAGCCATTGAGCCCCGGCATCACCACATCCATCAGCACCAGATCCGGGACCTGCGCCTTGGCCGCAGCCACGCCCTCCTCGCCGCTTTCGGCCGTGGTCACGGCATGGCCATGCTTCTCCAGCATGGTGCGCAGGACATGGATCTCGGTCGGGGAGTCATCAACGATCAGGATGCGGGCCATGGGTCGTTCCTTGTCGGCATCTTGTGGTGCGGCGGGGTTCAGCTTCCTGCCGGGCGAGTGTACTGGCGCATCGCACCCAGGAGGTCATCCCGGGTGAAGGGCTTGGTCAGGTAATCCTCGGAGCCAACCACGCGGCCCTTGGCCTTGTCGAACACGCTGTCCTTGCTCGACAGCATGATGATCGGCGTGGCCCGGAACCGTTTGTTGTTCTTGATCAGCGCGCAGGTCTGGTAGCCATCCAGACGCGGCATCATGACATCGATAAAAATGATATCCGGGTTGGAGTTGGCCACCTTGGACAGGGCCTCGAAGCCATCCACGGCCGTAATGACGTCCGCACCGTGCTTTTGCAGCAAGGATTCGGCCGTGCGCCGAATGGTCTTGCTGTCATCGATGACCATGACTTTCAGCCCCTGAAACTCGGCAGCCGAGTCCGCTTCTGCCAATGCGTTCGCCACCCTGCTCCCCCTGAAGGCTCTCTGCGCCCCCGAATCTATCGGAAGCTCGACCCCGTGACAAACAGCACACAATGATATTGCCTGCCCCCGCGAGCAGCGCAAGGAGTAGAAGCGGCCCTGCCTCGACGGGGATCCATGAGCGCCGCAATGACATGGCATACTCGAGCCACATTCTGACACTGCGGAACCGCTCGTGGCGCATGACATCGCTGTCCTGATGGACCCCATCGCCGGCATCAAGCCCTGGAAGGACACCACCTTCGCCATGCTGCTCGCCGCCCAGGCACGCGGGCACCGCCTGCACTACCTGGAACCCGGCGATCTGTGGATCGAAGAAGGGCGCGCATATGTCCGCAGCCGCCCGGTGGCGGTGCGCGACCAGCGCGAGGACTACTACACCCTGGGGCCCGAGCAAGAAGGCGACGCCAGTCGCTTCGATCTCCTGCTGATGCGCAAGGACCCGCCGTTCGACCTCGAATACATCTACGCCACCTACGCCCTGGACCTGGCCGAGCGTGACGGCGTGCGGGTAGTCAATCGGCCCGGGGCCCTGCGCGATGTAAACGAGAAGGCCTTCGCCACGCATTTCGTCGACTGCGGGCCGCCGACCCTGATCACCCGCGACCGCGCGCGCATCCGCGCCTTCCTCGATCACCACGGCGACATCGTGGTCAAACCACTGGACGGCATGGGCGGGGCCTCGGTATTCCGCATCCGCGAGGGCGACCCCAACCTCTCGGTCATCCTCGAGACCATGACCGAATTCGATCAGCGCACCATTGTCGCCCAGCGCTTCCTGCCGGAATACACCGCCGGCGACAAGCGCATCATCCTGATCGGGGGCGAACCCTACGACTATGCACTGGCACGAATCCCGGCCGAGGGCGAGACCCGGGCCAACCTGGCCGTCGGCGGGCGCGGCGAGGCCGTACCCCTGACCGATCGCGACCGCTGGATCTGCGCGCAGATCGCCCCCGAGCTCAAGCGCCGAGGCCTGGATTTCGTCGGTATCGACGTGATCGGCGACTACCTGACCGAGATCAACGTGACCAGCCCCACCGGCGTACGCGAACTCGATGCCGCCTGCGGCGACGACCTCGCCGGCCAGTTCATCGACTACCTGACCCACCCCTGATCCCGCGAGGTGATGCCCATGCCGATCCCGTTTCTGCGCGCCCGCCAGGCCCTCGTCGGACCGATTCTGCTCGCCGCGCTGGCCCTGGCCGGCTGCGACCGCGACACGCCGGACACCGAGACCCTGAATTTCTTCGCCTTTGGCACGATCGTGGACGTCACGCTCTACCCCGCCGGGGCCTACGACCTGGAGGCGCTGGAATCCGAGCTGCAGGCCGAACTGGAGATCCTGCATACCTCCTGGCATGCCTGGGAGCCCGGATCACTCGGGCGCACCAATGAACTGCTGGCGCTTCGGGCCGAGTTCAGCGCCCCGCCCTCTGTCCTGCCACTGATTGAACGTGGCAAGGAAATGGAAGAGCTGAGCGACGGCCTGTTTAACCCGGCGCTGGGCAAGCTGATCGCCGCCTGGGGCTTTCATCAGGACGAGCCCGAGGGCCCGCCACCGGACGACGAAACCCTGGAGGCGCTGCTCGAAGATCCGCCCAGCATGCGCGACGTCGAGCGCAATGGGGTACGTCTGCGCGGCCAGCACGCGGACCTGCAGCTGGATTTCGGGGGGCTCGCCAAGGGCCTCGCCGTCGAACGCATGCTCGACCTGCTGCAGGACCAGGGTGTGGAGGCCGCGATCTTCAACGCCGGTGGCGACCTGATGACCCTCGGGCGCCCCACGGATCGGGCCTGGCAGGTCGCGATCCGCCACCCGCAGGGTGGCATTCTCGGGAGTATCGAGCTTGATGCAGGCGAAGCACTGTTCAGCTCCGGCGACTACGAGCGCGGCTACGAATGGGACGGCGAACATATCCACCATGTGATCGACCCGCGCAGCGGACGCCCCAGTAAAGGCATCCACGGCGCCACCGTGCTGCACAGCGATCCCGCGCTGGCCGATGCCGCCGCGACCACGCTGATGATCGCCGGCCCCGAGGAATGGCCGCGCTATACCCGCAAGATGGGTATCGAGGCCGCCCTGGTGGTGCTCGACGATCGCATCGAGGCAACCCCGGCGATGGTCGAACGGGTGCGCATGGAAGACAGCCAGCCCGCGCTCGAGGAGCGCGCTCTGCCGTGACGTTTTCCCATCTGCGCTGGGGCGACGGGCTGATCGCCGCCCTGGCCAGCGCCACAGTGGTCGCGGCCTTTGTCCTTGCCTACCTGCCGGATACGGAGGCCTCCATGCTGGTCATCACCCAGACCGGCGAGCCGCCACGGCAGGAACCCCTGGACCGCACCCGCGAAATCGAGATCCACGGCCCGGCCGGCATCACCCGCGTGCAGATCGAGCCGGGCAGGGCGCGCTGCGCCGAATCCCCCGGCACGCGCAACATCTGCGAGAACAGCGGCTGGCTGCAGCGCCACGGCGAGGTCGCGGTCAGCCTCCCCAACCGGCTGACCCTGCAGGTCCAGGGTCGCGGCCCCAGCCATGACAGCCTTCACTACTGAGCCCGGCGTGACCATCTCCACCCCCGACACTTTGACACAACGCGACCGCACCATCGCCGCGCTGGCCGCCATCGCCATCGGTGTCCAGGTCCTGGAGGCGGCGATCCCGAGCCCGGTGCCTGGTATCAAGCCGGGGCTGGCGAACATCGTGACCCTGATCGTCCTGCTCACTCTGGGCTGGCGCGCGGCGGTCGCGGTCACCCTCATCCGGGTCGTCGGCGCCGCCCTGCTGCTCGGCACGCTGCTGAGCCCCGCCTTCTGGCTGTCGCTGGCCGGGGCCCTGGCCGCCCTGGCCGCGCTCGGTCTGCTGCGCCCACTGGCGCCACGCCATATCGGCGCACTGGGCCTCGCCATCGCCGCCGCTATGGCGCACATCACCGGTCAGTTCCTGCTGGCCTGGGGCGTGATCATCCCGCACCCGAACCTGCCACTGGTGCTACCCCCACTATTGCTGGCCGCCCTGATTGCCGGCAGCGTGACCGGTATACTGGCCGCACACGTGCTCGCAGACCCCCGGATCCAGCGCCATGTCCGTCTCGCACGGCACCCTTGAACCCGAATCTCCGCAGCGTCGCGGCCAGCTGGGCCCGATGCTGTTTCTGGCCGTGGTCGCGCATGCCCTGATCATCCTCGGCATCGGCTTCGCCGTTGACCCACTGGACACGCCTTCCCGCGAGCCCCTGGACGTGACCTGGGTGACCGACCCGGACGCACAGGAGCCAGAGCCGGAAGAGGTCGAGCGCATCGCCACCGAGGACCAGGCCGCCAGCGGCGAAGGCGAGGAGGTGCAGGAGGCGCTGTCGCCGGAGGCCGAGGCCGAGGCCGAAGGCATCGGCGAACCGGAGCCCGAGGGGGTCGAGGCCCCGCTGCCGGACGCGGGGCCGCTGGTCATGGAGCCCGCCCAGCCGGAACCCGAACCGGAGCCCGAGGCCGTGGAGGCCGAGACGGACGAAGCCGCGCCGACAGCCCCCGAAGTCGCCGAACCCGAACCGATCGAGTCCCCTCAGGCGGAGGAACGCCCGTCGGCCGCCGCGCTGATGAACCGGGGCCTGGACACCGCGCGCGCGGCCCCGGCCGAGGAGCGCCGCGAATTCTCCACCCGCGCCACCCGCACCCGCTACCTCGACAGCCTCGCCGCGCGCAGCGCGCCGGAGGCCGCGTATCTGCAGGCCTGGATCAACAAGGTCGAGCGCGTCGGCAACCTGAACTACCCCGACGAGGCCCGCCGCCGGGGCCTGTCCGGCACACTGGTGCTGTCGGTGCGCCTGAACCCGGATGGCGAGCTGATGGATATCGAGATCGCCCGCAGTTCCGGCGAGCCGGTGCTGGACCAGGCCGCGATGCGCATTGTGGAGCTGGCCGCCCCTTATGCCCCCTTCACCGAGCAGATGCGCGAGGAATATGACGAACTCGTGATCACCCGGACCTGGGCCTTCCGCCGCGACCAGATGGAGCAGATTCGGTAGGCCCCGGGTTCCTTGCGGCATAACGGAGCAGCGCCGATACTGAACACATGACGCAAGCTCCTTCCAGCTCGAGCGCGGCCAGCCTGCGCGATCACTTCCTGATCGCGATGCCGAGCCTGAACGATGGCTACTTCAGCCATGCGGTCACCTACATCTGCGACCACGACGCCGAAGGGGCCCTGGGGCTGGTCATCAACCAGCCCACCGAGTTGTCGCTGCGCGACCTGCTGCAGCACGTCGATCTCGAGCCTCGCGACGAGCTGCCGGAGATCCCGGTCTACCGGGGCGGCCCGGTCCAGCCCGAGCACGGCTTCGTGCTGCACACTGGAAAGCCCGAGTGGCGGGGCAGCCAGCCCATAACCGACTCCATCGTACTGACCACCTCGCGCGACATCCTGGAGGCCATCAACGAGGGCCGCGGCCCGCACCGCGTCCTCATCGCCCTGGGACACGCCGGCTGGGGGCCGGGGCAACTCGAGAGCGAACTGGCCGATAACGCCTGGCTGACCACCCGCGCCAATGCCGACATCCTGTTCGACCACCCCAGCGCCGAGCGCTGGGCCGGGGCGGCCAAGCTGATCGGCATCGACGTCAACCTGATCAGCTCCGCGCCCGGCCACGCCTGAGGCGGGCCCGGCAACGTCATGGGGCTTCTGGCCTTCGACTACGGCCGCCGGCGGATCGGGATCGCAGTGGGCGAGGAACTGACCGGCGCGGCGCGCGGGCTGCGCACACTCAACACCGATTCACCGGAGCTGTGGCCCGTGATCGACAGGCTCGTAAGCGAGTGGACGCCCGAGGGCTTTGTCGTCGGCTGGCCCACCCAGGCGGACGGCAAACCCACCCCGCTGGCGAAACACATTCGCGCGTTCGGGGCCGCCCTCGAAGCGCGCTACAACCAACCGGTATACTGGTACGACGAGCATCTGACATCGCACCTGGCCCGCGAGCGCAGCGGGCGGGGACGCCACGACCCGGGGCTGGATGCCCACGCTGCCGCGGTCATCCTCGAAGGCTGGTTTCAGGAGAACGCATGAAGACGCCGGACGTCCCAACCCTGCTCGACCGCATGGCCGACCAGACGCGCCAGTACCTGGCCAGGCACGACATCGACAACCCGATGGTGGTCGGCATCCACTCCGGTGGAGTCTGGATCGCCGAGCACCTGCGCGAGCGCCTCGGGGTGGAGAGGCCGCTGGGCAAGCTGGATATCAGCTTCTACCGCGACGACTTCTCGCGCATCGGCATGCATCCACAGGTCCGCCCGTCCGAACTCCCGGAGGACCTGGACGGCGTGCATGTCCTGCTGGTGGACGATGTGCTCTACACCGGGCGCACGATCCGCGCCGCCCTGAACGAACTGTTCGACTACGGGCGCCCCGCCTCGGTCACCCTCGCCGTGCTGGTCGAGCGCGACGGGCGCGAACTGCCGATCGCCGCCGCGATCGTCGGGGAACACATGGAGCTCGGCACCCGCGAGCAGATCAAGCTGCGCGGCCCCGAACCCCTGCGCCTGGAGCGCGTCACCCTGGAGACCGATGGGGACGCCGACGCATGAGCGATACCGTGGACACCCCGGTCCTGGCCGGGGCCACCCGCCTGCCGGAACCGGGCCCGCTGCCCAATCGCCTGCAGCTGACCGATGACGGCCAGCTGCGCCACCTGCTGACCATCGAGGGCCTCAACCGCGATCTCCTGAACGAGATCCTGGATACCGCCGAGTCGTTCGCGAACATGAACGAGAAGGCAGTGAAGAAGGTCCCGCTGCTGCGCGGCAAGACCATCGTCAATCTGTTCTTCGAGGCCAGCACCCGCACCCGCACCACCTTCGAACTGGCCGCCAAGCGCCTGTCCGCGGACGTACTCAACATCAACATCAGCACTTCCTCGGCGGTCAAGGGCGAAAGCCTGCTGGATACCCTGCGCAACCTCGAGGCGATGAACGTGGACATGTTCGTGGTACGCCACGAGGAGAGCGGGACCGCGCATTTCATCGCCCGCCATGTCGCCCCCGGCATCAGCGTGCTGAACGCCGGCGACGGCCGCCACGCGCACCCCACCCAGGCGTTGCTGGACATGTTCACCATCCGCCGGCACAAGGGCGACTTCACCAAGCTGAAGGTCGCGATCGTGGGCGACATCCTGCACTCGCGCGTCGCGCGCTCGCAGATCCACGCGCTCAACATCCTGCAGACCGGCGAAGTACGTGTGGTCGCACCCTGTTCGCTGTTGCCGGCGAATGTCGACCAACTCGGCGTGCACGTCTACAACGACCTCGACGCCGGCCTGAAGGACGTCGACGTGATCATCATGCTGCGTCTGCAGCGCGAGCGCATGGAGCACGCCCATCTGCCCTCCGAGCACGAGTACTACCAGCTGTTCGGCCTGACCTCGCGCCGTCTGCAACTGGCGCACCCCACCTGCCTGGTGATGCACCCGGGCCCGGCGAATCGCGGCGTGGAGATCGAGTCCGCGGTGGCGGACGGGCCGCACTCGGTGATCCTGCAGCAGGTGACCTACGGCATCTCGGTCCGCCAGGCCGTGATGTCCATGGTGATGGGGGCGCATCAGTCGTGAGTGTACTGATCGAAAATGTACGAATCATCGATCCGGCGGACGACTACGACGCGGTCGGGGCGCTCTGCGTGCAGGGCGCCGAGATCCTGGCGCGGGGCCAGATACCGGACGGCTTCGAGCCACGCCGGCGCATTGATGGCAGCGGGCTGTGGGTGTTCCCCGGCCTGATCGACCTGTCCGCGCGTATGCGCGAGCCCGGCGAGGAGCACAAGGCCACCATCGCCAGCGAGACGCTGGCCGCTGCACGCGGGGGCATCACCAGCGTCGTGATTCCCCCGGATACCGATCCGCCAATCGACTCCCCGGCCGAGATCGAACTGATTGCGCGCCGCGCACGGCAGGCCTGCGGCGTACGGGTCTATACGCTGGGCGCTCTGACACAACGTCTGGAGGGGCAGCAGCTGGCCGAGATGGCGGCGCTGCAGCAGGCGGGGGCCCGCGGTGTGAGCAATGCCCACAAGCCGCTGGCCAGCCTGCTGGTGCTGCGCCGAGCTCTGGAGTACGCGACCACCTTCGGCCTGACGATCGTGCTGCCCGCCCAGGACCTGTCGCTGACCGGCTCGGGCTGCATGCACGAGGGCGCCGTCTCCACACGCCTGGGCCTGTCCGGGATCCCGGAAGCCGCAGAGACCGCCGCGCTGGGCGCCATCCTGGCCCTGGTCGAACAGACCGGGGCGCGCGTGCATGTCGCGCGCCTGTCGACGCGCCGCGGGGCCGAGATGATCGCCAAGGCACGCGCCGAGGGACTGCCGATCACCGCCGACGTCGCTGCCCACCAGTTGTTCCTGACCGAGGTCGATGTGGCCGAATACGACCCGAACGGCCATGTGATTCCGCCGCTGCGGGCCCAGCGCGACCGCGACGGTCTGCGCGCGGCCGTCGCGCGCGGCGAGATCAGCGCCATTTGCTCGGACCACCAGCCGCACGAGGCGGACGCCAAGCTGGGACCGTTCGCCGGAACCGAACCGGGCATCTCGGCCCTGGAGACCCTGCTACCTCTGACCCTGCGCCTGGTCGAGGATGGCCTGCTGAGTCTGGGCGAGGCGCTGGCGCGCGTGACCTCCGGACCTGCCGAGATCCTGGACTTCGAACAGGGCCGACTGGGCGCCGGCGCGCGGGCCGATTTCGTGCTGTACGATCCCACCGCGCTGCAGGAGATGCGCAAGCAGGACTGGCTGAGCACCGGGCGCAACTCGCCGTTTTTCGGCTGGACCTTCACCGGCCAGGTTCGCGAGACCTGGGTGGCGGGCCGCCCAGCCTGGACCCAGCCCACTGAGGGAAACACTGAATAATGTACACGCTCGCGTTGGCACCCCAGGTTGTCCGAGACAAGGCGCGTCGTGCAGCGGGTAGTGGTTCTACCCGCCCGTTCTTGATTGATTCGGGGCGCAACGCAGGATCGGGGAACCTGGGGTACCAACCCCACAACTTAATGAACGAAGGGGCTCGGCCGCCCGTTGTTATCAAAAACGGGCGCGCGCACGGCGTTGCGGTTCCCTTGTGCAGAATGACTGCACAGCAGTCGCCGCGCCTTGTTCGCACGCAGAAGCGACTCGAGCGCGAGCGTGTACATTATCCAGTGTTTCCCTAAGGACACCGCATGCCCCCCACCGACGCCGAACGCCCCCACCGCGGCACGATTTTTCAGGAGACGGCCCGCATCCTCGAGCACCAGGATGCCGGGGCCGGGCAGTGGATCCTGCGCGCCGAGGCACCGGAATGCGCGCGCCGCGCCGCCCCAGGGCAGTTCGCCCATATCCAGTGTTCGCCGAATCTGCCGATGCGGCGCCCCCTGTCGATCCAGCGGGTCGACCGCGAGGCCGGGTGGGTCGAGTTCCTCTACAAGGTCGTGGGCGACGGCACGCGCGCGCTGTCACAACAGCCGGTCGGCGATTCCCTGAGTGTACTGGGGCCGATCGGGATCCCGTTCCGGCTGACCCCGGAACGCCCGCTGCGGCTACTGCTCGGGGGTGGCGTCGGCATCCCGCCGATGATCTTTCTGGCCGATCACCTGCGCCGCCAGGGTGAGGCGGGCCAGACCCGCGCGATCCTCGGCTCCGAGGTGCCGTTCCCGTTTCGCGCGAAGCCCTCGGAAATCCTCTGGCCAGGGCTGCCGGACGGCGCGATCGCGACCCTGCCGCTGCTGGAAGACTGGGGTGTGGCCTGCCGCCTGACCTCGAAGGCGGGCATCCCCGGTGCCCATGACGGCTTCGTGACCGACCTCGCCCGGGCCTGGCTCAAGACGCTCTCGCCTGTGGAGCGTGACCAGGTCGAGCTCTATGCCTGCGGCCCGCACCCGATGCTCGAGGCCTGCGCGGAACTGGCGGCGGAATTCGGCCTGCCCTGTCAGGTCTCGCTGGAGGAATTCATGGCCTGTGCGGTGGGCGGCTGCGCCGGCTGCACGGTACCAGTGCGTACCCCCGAGGGTGTGGCCATGAAACGGGTCTGCGTGGACGGGCCGGTGTTTGCGGCCGCCGATGTCTTTCCGGAACCGGAACGCGCCTGAGGGGAAAGCCCGGGCCGGAAGACCCTGGCCCAACTTTGGCAGGGGCTTCGCCGGCAAGCCGGCTCCTACTTGCCGGGAAGCTGAAGGTCTTCCTCGGCCTCGTCGGTCGCTGAGACGCCGCCGCCGAAGTTGAGACGCCATTCAAGATCGGCACGCGAGTCCGCCTTGTTCAGGGCCTCGTCCAGCATGACCCGACCACCCTTGAACAACTTGACGATCGCCTGATCGAAGGTCTGCATGCCCACCGAGCTGCCCTTGGCCATGATCTCCTTGATCTCGCTGATCTTTTCGTCGCGGATCAGTTCGGAGACATACGGCGTGTTGACCATGATCTCCAGCGCCGCCACGCGCTGACCGTCCTTGGTCTGCAGCAGGCGCTGGGCGATGATCGCGCGCAGGTTCAGCGACAGGTCCGAGAGGATCTGCGGGCGATTGTCCTCGGGGAACAGATTGATCACGCGATCCAGAGCCTGGGTGGCATTGGTCGCGTGCAGGGTCGTCAGCACCAGGTGGCCCGTATCGGCGTAGGTCAGGGCCGCGCGCATGGTCTCGCGGGAGCGAACCTCGCCGATCATGATCACATCCGGCGCCTCGCGCATCCCCTCCTGCAGGGCGTGATCGTAGCTGGGGGTATCGATCCCCACCTCGCGCTGGCCGACGATCGAGCGCTTGTGCGTAAAGAGAAACTCGATCGGGTCTTCGACGGTGAGGATGTGACCGCTGGAATGGGTATTGCGGTGGTCGATCATCGAGGCCAGCGTGGTGGACTTCCCGGTCCCGGTCGCGCCGACAATCAGTACCAGCCCGTCATGGTGCGAGACGAATTCCTCCAGCACCGGGGGTAGCCCGAGCTGCTCGATGGTCGGGATGGACATGCGGATGAAGCGGATCACCATCGCGACCTCGCCGCGCTGACGATAGACGTTCACACGAAAGCGCCCGAGTCCGGAACGCGAGATACCAAAGTTGACCGCCGTCTCGCGCTCGAAGATCTCCGCTTGGTGTTCGGTCATCATCTCGCGCGCGATGGTCTCCGCCTGGCCGGGGGCGAGAGCCTTGCGCGAGATCGGCTGCAGGACTCCATCGACCTTGATGCTCGCAGGCGCACCGGTCAGGAAAAACAGATCCGAGGCGGCCTTTTGCGCCATCAGACTCAGGTACGGTTCGATCTGCAGTTGACTCATCACTGATCTCCCGAGCGGCAGCAGCCGCTAGCGGACACTGTAGTCCTCGGGGCGCTCGTCCACGGACAGGCCCTCGCCCGTGTCCGCCACCGCCGGGGCACCGTCATCCTGTGCCCGCTGCGAGTCGAGCTTGATGCGCAGCCGCAGGTCGTTCACCGAATCGGCATTGCGCAGGGCCTCCTCGTAGCTGATCTTGCGGGTCTCGTAGAGGTCGAACAGGGCCTGGTCGAAGGTCTGCATGCCCTGCTCGCGGGACCGCGAAATCAGCTCCTTCATCTCGTGCACGGCACCCTTCAGCATCAGGTCGGCCATCAACGGGGTGTTGATCAGGATTTCTACCGCCGGCACACGGCCCTCGCCATTCTCCTGCCGCACCAGGCGCTGCGAGATCACCGCCTTGAGGTTCAGCGACAGGTCCATCAGCAACTGCTCGCGCCGGTCTTCGGGGAAGAAGTTGATGATGCGATCCAGCGCCTGGTTGGTGCTGTTCGCGTGCAGGGTGGAGAGGCACAGGTGCCCGGTCTCGGCAAAGGCGATCGCGTAGTCCATCGTCTCGCGGTCACGGATCTCGCCGATGAGGATTACGTCCGGGGCCTGGCGCAGGGTGTTCTTCAGCGCAATCTCGTAGCCCTCGGTGTCCACGCCCACCTCGCGCTGGGTGATGATGCTCTTGTCGTGCTCGTGGACGAATTCGATCGGGTCCTCGATGGTGACGATGTGATCCGCGGAGGTACGGTTGCGATAACCGATCATCGCCGCCAGCGAGGTCGACTTGCCTGACCCGGTACCGCCCACGAAGATCACCAGCCCGCGCCGCTCCATGGTGATCTTCTCCAGCTGCGGCGGCATCTGGATGTCCTCGAACTTCGGGATCACCGTGTTGATCACGCGCAGGACCATGCCCGGGCTGCCGCGCTGGGTGAAGACGTTCACGCGGAAGCGCGAAACGCCCTGCAGGCCAATCGCGAAATTGCACTCCTGATGGCGCTCGAACTCAGCGGACTGCTTGTCGTTCATCAGCGCACGCACCAGCGCCTGGGTATGCGAAGGCGTGAGCTTCTGCTCGGTCATCGGCACCACACGGCCGTCGATCTTGGCCGCCGGCGGCATGCCGACTGTAATGAACAGGTCCGACCCTTCGCGGTCCACCAGGGCGCGGAGCAGGTCGTGCATGTACTTGATCGCCTTGTCACGATCCATAGTGCTTGTCTCCCCTTGCCGTCCCCCGAGCGGGGGCGCGGGTTCAGAACGAATCCGGGTTGGCGGCCTTGCGCTTGGCGTCCTCGCGGCTGATCACGCCCTGCGCCAGCATGTCTTTCAGGCACTGATCCAGCGTCTGCATGCCGGTGCCGGCGCTGGTCTGGATGGTCGAGTACATCTGCGCGATCTTGTTTTCGCGGATCAGGTTCCGGATGGCCGGGGTGCCCAGCATGATCTCGTGCGCGGCGATACGCCCGCCGCCGATCTTTTTCATCAGGGTCTGCGCGATGACCGCGCGCAGCGACTCGGACAGCATCGCCCGCACCATATCCTTCTCGGCCGCCGGGAACACATCGACGATACGGTCGATCGTCTTGGCGGCGGAGCTGGTATGCAGGGTGCCGAACACCAGGTGCCCCGTCTCGGCCGCGGTCAGCGCCAGGCGGATCGTCTCGAGATCGCGCAGCTCGCCGACCAGGATGGTGTCCGGGTCCTCGCGCAGTGCGGAACGCAGTGCCTCGGAAAAGCCGTGGGTGTCGCGGTGCACCTCGCGCTGATTGACCAGCGACTTCTTCGACTCGTGCACAAACTCGATCGGGTCCTCGATCGTCAGGATGTGTCCGTAGTCGTTCTCGTTGCGGTGGTTGACCATGCCCGCCAGCGTGGTCGACTTGCCCGAGCCGGTGGGGCCCGTGACCAGCACGATCCCGCGCGGATAGTTGGAGATGTCCTCGAAGATGCGCGGTGCCGCCAGCTCTTCCAGCGTGAGCACCTTGGAGGGGATGGTACGGAAGACCGCCGCCGCGCCCCGGTCCTGGTTGAACGCGTTGACACGAAAACGCGCCAGTCCCGTGACCTCGAACGAGAAGTCCGTCTCCAGGAACTCCTCGTAGTCCTTGCGCTGGCGGTCGTTCATGATGTCGTAGATCAGGCCCTGGACCTCCTTGTGGTCCATGACCGGCACATTCACGCGACGCATATCGCCGTCTATGCGCACCATCGGCGGCATGCCCGCCGAGATGTGCAGATCCGAGGCCCCGTTCTTGACCGCAAAGGCCAGCAGCTGCGTGATATCCATGCATCCCCCTGTACAACCGGAAGCGAGCCGCCAGCCCCAGCGCCCCGCCCCGGGCGACGCCCTGTCGGGCCCCGCAGCGTGTGACGGACACCGCCCGTCTGGCGGCGGTGCCCTTACGTTTCACCGGACTATATCATAGGGCCATGAACGCACCAGACCACGCATTCAGGGCCGTTCGCGAACGCATCGTTCGCGCCTGCGAGCAGGCCGGACGCGACCCCGGAAGCGTGCGCCTTCTGGCCGTATCCAAGACGCGTACGGCCGACGACATCCGCGCGCTACACGCCCTCGGGCAGACGGCGTTCGGCGAAAATTATGTACAGGAGCTTGTCGACAAGTTCGACACACTCGAGGCCGGTGCGGATCCCCTCGGTCTCGAGTGGCACTACATCGGCGCGCTGCAGAGCAACAAGACCCGCCCCGTGGCGGAGCGCGCTCACTGGGTACACACCATCGACCGCGAGCGCATTGCCCGCCGCCTGTCGCAACAACGCCCGGAACACCTGCCGCCCTTGCAGGTCTGCCTGCAGATCAATGTCTCGGGCGAGAGCCAGAAGGCGGGTGCCCCACCGGAGGCCGCCGCCGCGCTGGCCGACACCGTCGCGAATCTGCCCGGGCTGACACTGCGCGGCCTGATGACCCTGCCGGCCGCCGAGAGCGATCACGATCGCCAGCGCCAGCCGTTTGCCCGCCTGCGGGAGCTGAAGGACGATCTCAATGCACGCGGACATAAGCTGGATACGCTCTCCATGGGCATGTCCGCCGATCTCGAGGCCGCGATCCTCGAGGGCGCCACCCTGGTCCGCATCGGCACCGCCCTGTTCGGGCCCCGCAACACACCCGCAAGAAACGATTAAAAACAGGAGTCCGCATGACGGAACACCGCTTCGAAGTCGGCTTTATCGGCGCCGGCAACATGGGCGAAGCCCTGCTGCAGGGCCTGGTCCAGTCCGGCCACAATGCCGAGCACATCGCCATCGCCGACAAGAGCGCCGAACGTGTGCGCGATCTCCAGGCCCGCTACCCCGGGCTGCAGACCGCGAGTGCCGAGACACTCGCCGAAGGCAGCGCCACGCTGGTGCTCGCGGTCAAGCCGCAGACCCTGCCAGACCTGGCGCCCACGCTGCGCGAGGCCGTTACCCGCGGGCAGCCCCTGGTGATCTCGGTCGCCGCCGGCATCACCACGGCCCAACTGGCCCGCTGGCTGGGTGACGACACCCGTCTCGTCCGCGCGATGCCCAACACCCCGGCCCTGGTCGGCGCCGGCGTAACCGGCCTGTTCGCCGCCCCCACGGCCACCGCCGAGGACCGCGACACCGCCACCCGTCTGCTGGAATCGGTGGGGCGGGCGATCCCGGTGGCGGACGAGGAGCTGATGCACGCGGTCACCGCGACCTCGGGCAGCGGACCGGCCTATGTCTTTCTGATGATCGAGGCGATGCAGGAGGCCGCGCAATCGCTCGGGCTACCGCCCGACACTGCCCTGGAGCTGACCCTTGGCACCCTGGCGGGTGCGACCCGGCTGGCTGCCGAGAGCGACGAACCGCCCGCCGAGCTGCGCCATCGCGTGACGTCGCCGGGCGGCACGACCGAGCGGGCCCTGCAGGTGCTGGAGGACGGCGACCTGCGCGGGCTCATGCGCCGCGCGATGGCGGCCGCCGCCGAGCGCTCGCGCGAACTCGGGCAGTAGGGAATCGCCCCGTCACTTTTCAGGCGAGCCTAGTTCATCGTCCAGCGTTTACGCGCCTTCGGTCGCCCGCCTACCGTGTTGTGGCTAGGCCCGGTTCGTCGTCGGTGAGTACGTGCCTCCGGTCCGCATGCTGCCATGCGCTGTCTCGGCAGCGCGCCCCGAGGTACTTCTTTGCTCGTGCAAAGAAGTACCCAAGAAACACGCCCGACTGCCGCGACCCCGGCCCGCTGTGCGGGCCGGGGTTTCCCTCGCTCCGAGGCTTTTCGCGGGCGGCGCTGAAACTCGCTGCGCCTTCGGCTTCGCTCAGACGGTCAGCGCCTCTTTTCCCGCGAAAACCCTCTCCACTCGGCGCGACGACAACGGGGAGGAAGGTCAAAACAACGGCCATTCCAACGACGTAGCTAATGGATGATGGCTAGGTCTTCGGACATCTTGGGCACGCTCTGCCTTCGGCCATGGCGTGCCGCGCCCGCATGCGGGCGCCGGGGGACTTCCGGCGGCATGGCCTGTGGGGGGGAGGCGATAGTGCGGGGATACCGTTGGTTTTGACCTTCATCCCCCGTATGAAGCCCCTTGCGGAAGGGTGCTCGGGTCGGGAGAAGGCGCTGACTGTCTGAGCGGAGCGACAGCGCAGCGAGTTTCAGCGCCGCCGGCCCGAGGGCCCTGGAGCAAGGTCCCCGGGCGGAATCCGGGTGCGCCTCGACGGGTACTTTCTTGGGCAAGCAAGAAAGTACCTCGGGGTGCGCTGCCGAGACAGCGCAGGCAGGCGGCCCGCCGAAGCCACCGTAAACTCCAGCGGCCGAACCCGGCCCAGCCTAAACGACGCTGAGGACCAACCAGGGCACATCAAGGCCCGCTAGCTGGCGCGGGAGAAGGCTAGTCGTCGGGGAGGCCGAGGCGGCGCAGCCAGCGCGCCGGATCACCGGCGCAGACCAGAAACTCGGGGTTGAGCATGCTTTCCTTGGTGTTGTAGCGAAGCTCCTGCCCGTGGAGATCCGTCACATGCCCGCCCGCGGCCCGCACGACCGCATGCGCCGCCGCAGTATCCCACTCGCTGGTCGGCCCCAGCCGCGGATAAATATCTGCGGCCCCCTCGGCCACCATGCAGAGCTTCATCGAGCTGCCAAGACTCACCAGGTCGTGCGGCCCAAGGCGTTCCAGCACCGCTTTGAGGCGCTCGGCCCCGTGTGAACGGCTGCCCGCCACCAGCGGGTGCTCGGTATCGAGGCGGTCGCGCGCCACCTCGATGGCGCGCGGGGCCTCCGAGCCATCACGGCGGATGGCGCCGCCCCCAACGTGGCCCGCATACAGACGCTGCAGGACCGGGCTCCAGACCACGCCCATCAGCGGCTCGTGGTCATGGATCAGGGCAATGTTGACCGTGAATTCACCCGTACGCTTGACGAACTCGCGGGTCCCGTCGAGGGGATCGATCAGCCAGTAGGTCCGCCACTGCTTGCGGCGTTCGAACGGTACGTCCTGCCCCTCCTCGGACAACACGGGCCACTCCGGCGCGATCTCGCGCAGGCCCTGGGCAATCACGCGATGCGCGGCCAGATCGGCCTCGGTCAGTGGGGAGCGATCGTCCTTTTCGGTGACCGCGAAGCGGGTCTCGTAGATCTCGAGAATGGCTCGGCCGGCATCCTCGGCCAGACCACCCACTTCCTGCATCAGGGCGGTCAGAGCCGCGTCCCTGGGCGGTTCGTTCATCGGGGCATCCTTGTGGTTCTACTGGTACGGGATGCGCGTACCTTGGCAGAACCCGGGTCAGGCGTCGAGAAAATCGCGCACCATGTAGAGCGCCGCGATGGAGCGGGCCTCGGTGCAATCCTCGCGGGTGACCAGCTCCCCCAGCCGGTCAAGCGACCAGGGGACCACCTCGATGTCCTCCGGCTCGTCACCCTCCTCGCGCTGTGGGTAGAGATCCTCCGCCACGATCAGGTGGGTCTCGTGCGACATGTAGCCGGGCGCGACGGTCAGCGCGCCGAGATGGGTCAGGCGATGACCGCCATACCCGACCTCCTCCATGATCTCGCGGTTTGCCGCCACCAGGATGTCCTCGCGCGCCTCGATGCGGCCCTTGGGCAGTCCGAGCTCGTAGCGGTGGGTACCGGCCGCGTATTCGCGAATCAGCAACACGGTGCGATCCGGCTGGACCGGAGCGACAATGACCGCGCCGTTACCCCGGCTGATCAGGCGCTCGTAACAGGTGCGCGCCCCGTTGCTGAACTCGAGGTCCAGTTCCTCGACCTCGAACAGCCGACTTCGGGCCACCGTGCGGCGGCCCTGGACATCCGGTTTGTCTCGACTCATAGACGTTTTATTCGGCGTTGCGCAGCCGTACCTGGGTTCTCAGCTCGCCCTCGAACAGAGTGTCGAGGATGATGCCATGGTCGGACTCGACGACGTCGAAGCCTTCCTGTGCCTCGGGATGGGTCTCCTCCAGACGCAGGTCCAGATCACCCCAGTTTACGGCCATGGTCACGCGCATGGGGAAATAGCCATCCAGGAAACGCCGCACGAACGGACCGTTCTCCATCTTGTACACACCCTCCCCCTCGTGTTCGATCACGCGCATGCGCGCGGTGATGCAGACTTCGGAGTCCTCTCCCACACCGCGCAGGTCGACGCGATCGCCCAGCGCCTCGGCCTGAAGAATGTTGGTCGTGGATTCGACCTGAAGCTCGTCGATCCGCTCTTCATTGTAAACAAGCACCATGCGCCGGATCGGCGCGATATCGCTGTGACACTGGCGCAGATCCACCCAACCGTCCTCCAGCGAAGACGAGCTCAGCGTGATCTGATTCTGGTGGTGATGAGGAACCTGCTCCGGCTCCTCGGTCAGAAACTTGATCTCCGGGCTGGTGGTCTGGGTCTGGTCCGGCGATACCGTCTCGCCCCACAGGCTGTCGTCCTCGAACGGGTCGTAATCGGGGTCGTCCGGGTCCATCGCCTGCACGGAAAACGGCAGCAACGCCAGGGAGACCAGCGCCAGAAACAACTGGCCAGAGGCCAAACGGGATTCAGGTACCATGGGAGCCATCGCAATCACCCTCTTTGAGGTTCCGTTCGCTGTGGACCCCAAAAACCCCGAAAAAAATCCGAATCCTCAGGAATCATCGGTGCATGTCGACTGGTCGCGCATCGACACCGTGCTGTTCGATATGGACGGTACACTGCTGGACCTGCACTTTGACAACCGCTTCTGGCGCGAGCTGATTCCCGCCGAGTACATCCGTTGCCAGCCGGATGACCCGGAATGCGCCCGCCGGCGCCTGGAAGACGAGATGCAGCGCGTGCGCGGCAAACTCGAATGGTACTGCGTGGATCACTGGACCCGCTTCACCGGTCTCGACGTGCTCGGGCTGAAGCGCGAACTGGCCCACCACGTCACGATCAAGCCGCATGCCGAGGCCCTGCTGGACGCACTGCATCGCTCCGGCCGCCAACGCGTACTGGTGACCAACGCCCATCCGAAGGTCTACCACTTCAAGCATCAGCTCACGCGGATCGGGGATCACCTGGACACGATCGTCTCCGCTCACGATCTGGAGTGCGCCAAGGAGGACACCGACTTCTGGGAGCGGCTGCAGCGCATCACCCCCTACGATCCAGCACGCACGCTGCTGGTCGACGACAACCTGCTGGCCCTGGCCAGCGCGGCCCGGCAGGGGCTGACGGAGCTGCGCGGCATGCGCTACCCGGACGAGCGCGGGGAGCCAATGGACTCGCGGGAGTTTCTGTTGCTGGAATCGCTGGCCGACCTGCTGCCCGGACTGCCGGGCCGGGAACCGCCCGTTACTTGACCGGAGTCGGCAGGTTGCGGATCAGGTCCAGCCGGATCTGAACGTCACGCCCCTCGCACTCGCCATCCAGCCAGTGATATCCGTCCGCCTCGCGCACCTCGCGCGGGGTCACCTTGCCCCACCAGGCCTGGCTGGAGTCGGGCTCGACCCAGTTCAGCTGCAGGGTCTCGCCTGTGAAAATGGCGATCTCCAGGCGCTCGATCACATGCTTGGGGAGGACGGATTCGGTCATCGGGGTGGTTCGCGGTAGTCGGTGGGATCCGGCACGCTCGCCGAGGCAAAGGCCGCGCGGCGCGCCTGGCACTGCGGGCAGCGCCCACAGTGACGTGATTGTGCCAGAAGGCAGCTCCAGGTGCGGGCCCAGTCGACCCCCAGCGGATCGGTGGTGCGAATGATCTCGGCCTTGGACTGCGCGATCAGCGGGGCCTCAATCACCAGTCCCGGCACCAGCTCGTCCGCCAGCGCCGCGAGACGCCCGATAAAGGACGGGCGCGAGCCCGGGCCATGCCCCTGGTCCTCGCGATTGAGCGCCAGCAGGATACGCCCCGCCCCCTGGTGCTCGGCGAGGTTGATCGCCAGCGCCAGCACCAGCAGGTTGCGCTGAGGGAGCGGCACATGCGCGACCCACTCCGAACGTTTGGCAAACGCCTGTCGCAGCGCGCGCAGGTCCATCTCCACGGGCTCGACCCCATAATCGACGCCCAGCGACCGGATCGCGGTCCGCTCGCGTTCGGCATTGCGCTGGCCATAATCCACCCACAGGGCCCGCAGCGGGCGGGACTGCGCATGCCGCTGCACCAGCAGGGCGCTGCTCTCGATACCCCCGGACAGCAGGAGCAGATCGGGGGGCGATTCACCCGTGTACTTGTCCGTGGCGTGCATTCGGGCACCATACGCAAAGCACACGCCCGCAGAAAGGAACCCTGATGATCGACGAGCTGCGCCGCCGCTGGCAGCACCTGATGCGCACGGATCTGAGCGACACCGAATCCGGCGACAATGAACACCGCCTGCAGCGTGCGGCGGCCGCGCTGATCATGGAGGTCTGCCGCGCCGACTTCGAACTGCACGAGGTCGAGTTGGACTCCGTACGCGCCAGCCTGGTCGAGCTGTTCGAACTGGATACGGACACCGCTGACGGCCTGCTCGAAATCGCGCGGGAGAAGAGCAACGAACTCGTATCCATCCATCCGATGGTGCGCGAGGTCAACGCGGCCTTCGACGCCGACCAGAAGGCCGACATCATGCGCGCACTGTGGCGCGCCGCCTGGGCCAACCAGGACCTGCACAAGCGCCAGGAGGCCGTGATCCGGCATCTGGCCGATCTGCTGTATGTCCCGCACTCGACATTCATCCGCACCAAGCACGAGGTCCTGGGCGATGCCGCCGATCCGGACTGACAGGGAGCGGCGCTGATGGGCGACCCGGGCACGCTGCTCGCGGCCCTTGCAGTGGGCATCCTGGGAGGCGTTCACTGCCTCGGGATGTGCGGCGGGATCGTGGGCGCGATCTCGCTCGGACACGGCCGACGGGGTCCGGGGTTCGACCTGCTCCTGGCCTACAACCTCGGACGCATGGGCAGCTATGTGATCGCCGGGGCCCTCGCCGGCTGGCTGGGCGCCACCCTGCTGGGTGGCCTGCCGGCCGGCCAGGCGATCCTGCAGGGGTTTGCCGCCATCTTCCTGATCCTTTTGGGGCTGTACATCGGCGGCTGGTGGCCGATACTGGCGCGCCTGGAACAGGCCGGCGGTGTGGTGTGGCGCCGCATCGAGCCCTTGGGTCGACGGTTTTTGCCCGTGCGCAATGCCGGCCAGGCCCTGCTGGTGGGCGGGCTTTGGGGCTGGCTGCCCTGCGGCCTGGTCTACAGCGTGCTGGCCTGGTCGCTCGGCGCCGGCGGGGCCACCGAGGGCGCACTGCTGATGGCAGCCTTTGCCCTGGGCACGTTGCCGAACCTGCTACTGATGGGGGTCTTCGCGGCGCGTATGGCTGCGTTTGTGCAAAAACGCTGGGTTCGCGCCCTGGCGGGAGCCGCGATCCTGCTCTACGGCGGCTGGATGCTGCTGCGGCTGGCAATGTAACCCCCGCCTCCCGGCGGGGGTATCAATGGCTCAGTCGGCGAAGAACTCGCGGCTGAAGCTGATGGGCAGGGTCCGCTCGCTGCCTTCCGGCGTTACCTCGAGTGCGAACTCGAGGGTCTCGCCGCGGCGAACGGTCACCTCGGAAAGCTGATAGATGGCATCGCCATCCTGGATCTCCCGAAAGCGCAGGTTGCGCATCTGGTCGTTCATATTGGTCGCGGTACCGCTGAGATTCGCGGAGACGGCCTTGAGCCCGTCGTCGGTGCGTTCCATCACGGTGACGTTGAGCATTGCGCGGTTGGAACTGCGGCGCACGTCGTAGGCCTGGGCGACCTCGGGGGAGAGGAAGGTGGTGTTGATGACGTTGTAGTACACCACGTAGTTATCGAATTCCGCCTCGTTGGCGGACGCGATCGAGCTGCCGAGGACAACCGCCGCCAGGGCGACGATGAAGCCGGTGATGACCCGATGCACTCTTACCATGGCTGACTCCTCTGCCGTTGCGGGAATGCAGAGGCGGCGCCGCCGGCATGGCTGACACCACCCCCTGTCTTCGAGTCTAGCGCCTTTTCGTCTGGATGAAACCGCCAAAAAAGGAGGGTTTCAGGGTCCGGATGATCTCGATCAAAAAGAGCGCACCAGAATCAGCAAGATGTACAAGCCGACCAGTGCAACCATCGGGGAAAAATCTATCGCGCCGGCCTGCGGCAGGGTCCGGCGAAGGGGACCGAGGATCGGTCGGTTGACGTCACCGACCAGTCGCAGGATGGGGTTGTGGCCCCCACCGCCGCCGCCAGCCTGTATCCAGCTCATCACGACCTCGACGATCAGGGCGATGATGAAGACCCAGATCACGGTGGTCAGGACCTCTCGGATGGCGACGTAGAAGATCACACCAAGACCCACATCCGCCCCGAGGATCGCCGCACGCAACCACAATTCGACGCACTTGAGCGCAACAATCAGCACGATCGCAGCCAGATCGACCCGGCCAACCGAGGGGATCACCCGCCGCAGGATGCGCAACGGCGGGTCGGTCAGCATCACGATCGTCTGCGAGATCGGGTTGTGGTAGTCCGCCCGCACCAGCCCGAAGATCGTGCGCAGGATCAACAGGATGATGTAGATCCCGAAGACGACACTGATCAGGAAGATGGCGATCTCTTGTCCGGGTCCGGCGGCGCTCATGCGGGCTCCTTGCTGCAGTTCGGCGAAAAGTCCGCGACATTCTCCGGCATGCCCGGCGGGATGCCAAGGGAGACGCTGGCTGAATCCAGCGTTCTTCCGGGGATTCGCTCAGTTACCCTGAATCCGGTCCAGGGTATCGCGCACCTGGGTCGCGATCTCCTCGATGGACAGCTCGGTGACATCCAGGTGGGGGATGTTCCAGGTCTCGAGAAACTCCTGGATCGCGGCGCATTCCGCCCGACACTGGTTAAGGCTGGCGTACTGACTCCCTGGCCGGCGGCCCTCGCGGATCTGGGACAGGCGTTGAGGGGTAATGGTCAGCCCGACCATGCGCTGGCCAAGGCCGCGCAGGCTACGCGGCATGTGCGGCGTGTCGTGCTGACCCAGATCTTCGGGCACCAGCGGATAGTTCGCCGCGAACAGACCGTAGTTCATCGCAAGATAAAGACTGGTGGGCGTCTTGCCCGAACGCGAAGCACCCAGCAGCACCACATCGGCCACGGACAAATCCTGAGTAGACAGGCCATCGTCGTGCGACAATGTGTAGTTCAGGGCCTCGATCCGTCGATCATAGCGCGTCACATCCCCCATGCCGTGCGCGCGCCCGGACACCGACTGGGCCGAAACACCGAGCACCTCCTCCAGCCGCCCAACCTGCTCCCCGAACACATCGATGACCGGGACGGGGCTGTGGCGCAGCTCCTGGCGCAGGTCCACATTGGCCAGGGTGGCCACGGCCACCGCGGGCTGCGGCCCGGCCTCGATCCGCGCGAACACGCTGGACAGCCGGCCCGGGGTCTGCACGAAAGGCAGCCGGTGCCAGGCCGGGTCCAGATCCGGGAACTGGGTGAACAGCGAACGCGCCAGCGTCTCCGCGGTGATCCCGGTCCCGTCGGAGATCAGATATACCTGCGGGCACCGCGGATCCGCCATGAATTACCCCTTCACCTTTGCCAGCTGTTCCCAAGTGGAGAGTAGTGCATCCGGGTTCAACGACAAGGAATCGATGCCCTCGTCCATCAGCCAGGCGGCCATCTCGGGGTAGTCGGAGGGCGCCTGACCGCAGATGCCCACATACTTGCCGGCCTCCTTCGAGGCGCGGATCGCCATGGTCAGCAACGCCTTGACCGCGTCGTCCCGCTCGTCGAAGGAATCCGCCACCAGACCGGAATCGCGGTCCACCCCGAGCGTGAGCTGGGTCAGGTCGTTGGAGCCGATGGAAAAGCCGTCGAAGTGCTCCAGAAAACGTGCGGCCAGCAGGGCGTTCGACGGGATCTCGCACATCATCACGACCTTCAGGCCGTTCTCGCCCCGGCGCAGGCCCTCCTCGCCGAGCACGCGGATCACGTCCTCGGCCTCGGTCAGCGTGCGCACGAACGGGACCATGATCTGCACGTTGTCCAGCCCCATCTCCTCGCGTACGCGGCGAAGGGCCTCGCACTCCATCGCAAAGGCGGGACGGAAGGTATCGGAGCGATAGCGCGAGGCGCCGCGGAACCCGAGCATCGGATTCTCCTCCTCCGGCTCGTAACCCTTACCCCCGATGAGATGGGCGTATTCGTTGGACTTGAAGTCCGACAGGCGCACGATCACCGGCTCCGGGGCGAAGGCTGCCGCCAGTGTGGCAATGCCCTCGGACAGCTTGCGCACGAAGAACTCGCGCGGGCCGTCGTCAAACCCGCGCAGGCGCTCGGCGATGCGTTCCTGCACATCGGCATCCAGCCGCTCCGGGTCCTCGGCGTAGTCCAGCAACGCCAGCGGGTGCACGCCGATGGTGCCGTTGATGATGAACTCGAGCCGCGCGAGCCCGATCCCGGCGTGGGGCAGCTGCGCGAAGGCATAGGCGCGCCCCGGATTGGCCACGTTCAGCATCAGCTTGACGGGCAACTCCGGCAGCTCGCCGACATCGGTCTTCTTGACCGTATAGTCGAGCCGGCCGGCGTAGACATGGCCGTCGTCGCCCTCGGCACAGGAGACGGTGGCCTCCATGCCATCGGACAGGGCCTCGGTCGCGTTCGCACAGCCCACCACCGCCGGGATGCCCATCTCGCGGGCGATGATCGCCGCATGGCAGGTGCGTCCGCCGCGATTGGTCACGATCGCGGCGGCACGCTTCATCACCGGCTCCCAGTCCGGGTCGGTCATATCCGCCACCAGGATGTCGCCCTCCTCCATGGTGTGCATGGAATCCGGGGAATCCAGCACGCGCACGACCCCGGCACCGATCTTCGAGCCGATTGCCCTTCCGGTGACCAGCGGTTTTTCGTTGTGCGCGGCCAGCTCGTAGCGCTCGCCTGCACCGAGCTCGACACGGCTCTCCACCGTCTCCGGGCGCGCCTGCACGATAAACAGCTCGCCGGTCTCGCCGTCCTGGGCCCATTCGATGTCCATCGGTCGACCGTAGTGCTGCTCGATCGCGACCGCGTAGCGGCCAAGCTGCTCGGCATCGGCATCGCTCAGACAGAAACGTTGGCGCAGATCTCGCGGCGTGTCTTCGGTGCGCGTGCCGCCCTCGTCCAGGACCATACGGATGGCCTTGGTGCCCAGGGTGCGGCCGATGATCGCGCGTTTGCCGGCCGCCAGGGCCGGCTTGTAGACCTGATATTCGTCCGGGTTCACCGCGCCCTGCACGACGGTCTCGCCAAGCCCCCAGGCGCCCGTAATGAAGACCGCGTCACGGAAGCCGCTTTCGGTATCCAGGGTAAAGATCACACCGCTCGCACCGACATCCGAGCGCACCATGCGCTGCACCCCGGCGCTGAGGGCGACCTCGTCGTGGGCGAAGTTGTTGTGCACGCGGTAGGCTATCGCCCGGTCGTTGTAGAGGCTGGCGAAGCACTCGCGCAACCGCGCGAGCAGCGCATCGATCCCGCGCACGTTCAGAAACGTCTCCTGCTGCCCGGCGAACGAGGCCTCGGGCAGATCCTCGGCGGTGGCCGACGAGCGCACGGCGACGGGCACGTCTTCGCCCAGCTTTTCGTAGTGCTCGCGCACCGCCTGTTCCAGTTCGTCCGGCAATGGCGCCGCCTCGATCCAGCCGCGCACCTCGCGCCCCGCTTCACGCAGGGCCTCGATGTCGTTGATGTCGAGATCGGCCAGGCGTTCCTTGATGCGGGCGGCCAGGTTCTCGTGCTCCAGATGCGCGCGGAAGGCATCGGCCGTGGTCGCGAACCCGCCGGGCACGCGCACACCCGCGCGGCCCAGCTCACGCAGGAGCTCGCCCAGGGAGGCATTCTTGCCACCCACCCTGGCCACATCGTCCATACTCAGATCGTCGAGATCGACTACCCAGTGCATTGCGCCTCCTGAAAAGGTTTGTGAACTGCCTAACATGGGTGAGTGGCACCACCGAGATAGAATGAATCTATTTTTGACCCAATGCCCCAGGAGGCCACGTGTCCATGCGCCAGATCCTTCCGCCCAGCTTAACGAAAACCGCCTTCTGGGGAATGCTGCTGGGCCTGGCCCTCGCCCTGCCCCTCGTGCATGCCAAGGAAGAACCATCGTCCCTGGCCATTCTGGGGACCATCGAAGATGTGGAAATCGCGAACGAAGGCATCGTGCTGGAGGCGCGTCTGGACACGGGCGCGACCTCGTCATCCCTGAACGCGCTCAACAAGGAAAAATTCGAGCGCGACGGCGAGGAATGGATCCGCTTCGATGTGATCGACCCGGATGACGAAGACGCCTACATCACCCTGGAACGTCCGGTTGAACGCAACGTCCGTATCCGCCGCCACAGCGGCGAAAGCCAGGAGCGCCCGGTAATCTTGATGGAGTTCTGCATCGGCGACCAGCGCATCAAGGGCGACACGACCCTGATTGACCGCACTAACCTCACCTATCAGGCCCTCATTGGCCGCGCGCATCTCGCCGATCATATTCTGGTCGACTCCGGCGCCGAACATACCCATCGGCCCAACTGCGGAGACGACGATTCGTGAGACGCTTTCATCTCCCGATCCTGATCGTGCTGTTGAGTACGATTGGGCTCGGGATCTTTGCGTACAAGGTCATCGCCCTGGACATGCCCGTCATGCCGGGGGCATCGGCCGAAACCTGGCAGATCGAGGCACGCGTTCGTTATCAGCCCACCGGGGGTGCGGCGAATGTGCAGTTGCGCATCCCGGATCGGCTGCCCAATTTCGCCATCCTGGACGAAGGCTTCGTCTCGCGCGGCTATGGCCTGAATACGCTGCGCGGCCAGGACGACCGGATCGCCCAATGGACCACACGGCAGCCGCGCGGGGAGCAGGTGCTGTACTACCGAGCAACCCTCTATCGCGACAGCGATGACCGCTCGGATGCCGACTACCCCGGGCCCGTTGCGGCCCCGGAGTGGACGGAGCCCTACCGATCCGCGGCACACGCATTGATCGAGGATGTCCGCAGCCGGTCGTCGGATATCCAGACCTTCGCGTCGGTGCTGGTCAACGACCTCGCCCACGCCGCGCCCGCATCGAATGCCGCGGTATTCGCCGATGACGGCGGCGACCGCGTACAGCGCAGCCAGACGCTGATCGAGCTCCTGGCCACGGCCCGCATCCCCGCGCGCATGGTCACCACGTTGCACCTGCGCGACGGTCGCCGCGACATACGGCCAGAAACCTGGATCGAGGTCCACAACACGCGGCGCTGGGTGCCCATCCACCCGCTGTCGGGCGAAATCGAATATCCGAACGATGTGGTCGTATGGGCTCATGGCTCCGCGCCCCTGCTGGAGGTCTCCAACGGACGCGACGCCGAGGTCCGCTTTGCCGTCTCGCGTGGCGTACAGGACGCGCTGACCACCGCCCAGCGATTCGGCGAGACCGTGAACGCGCAGCTGATGGAGTTCTCCACCCTGAATCTCCCGCTGGGAACCCAGAACACCTACCGCGTGCTGCTCATGGTCCCCCTCGGGGCCATGATCATCGTGTTCCTGCGCAATGTGATCGGCGTCCAGACATTCGGGACGTTCATGCCGGTACTGATCGCACTGTCCTTTCGCGAGACACAGCTACTGGCCGGGATCATCCTGTTTACCCTGATCGTGTCGCTCGGTCTGGCCGTGCGTTTCTATCTCGAGCACCTGCGATTACTGCTCGTACCGCGACTGGCCGCCGTGGTCAGCGTGGTCATCATGCTGATGCTCGGGATCAGCATCCTCTCGCACCAACTGGGGTTCGAGCGCGCACTCGCGCTGTCGCTGTTCCCGATGGTCATCCTGGCCATGACGATCGAACGCATGTCCGTGGTCTGGGAGGAGCACGGACCCTCGGACGCGATTACGCAGGGCATCGGCAGCCTGGCCGTGGCCGCAGCCGCCTATGGACTGATGGCCAATCGCCACCTGGAACACCTGCTGTTCGTGTTCCCTGAACTGCTTCTGGTACTGCTGGCGATGACCCTGCTGCTCGGACGCTATACAGGCTATCGCCTGAGCGAGCTGTTCCGCTTTGGCCGCATGCAGGAAGCCATGCAGCCCTCCAAACGCTCGGAGGATCGCTAGCATGGGCTGGCTGCCACGCTTCGTGCTCCCGCGGACCCTGCGTGCGCAGGGCATCATCGGGATGAATGCGCGCAATGCGCGCTTCATCGCCCAGTACAACCACCGACGCTTCTACCCGCGGGTGGACGACAAGCTGGAAACCAAGCGCCTCGCCCTGGATGCCGGCCTTTCGGTGCCCGAACTCTACGGCGTCGTCCGCTCGCATCATGAGATTCGCAAGCTCGACCGGCTGCTGCGCGCCTATCCGAACGGCTTCGTGATCAAGCCAGCGCATGGGGCTGCCGGCGACGGCATCGTGGTGATTACCGGCTGGCGCGGGGACCGGCTGCGACGTGCCAGCGGCCGCACGATGGAGCTGAGCGAACTGCATGATCACTGCTCCAACATCCTCTCCGGGATGTACAGCCTGGGCGGCCGCCCGGACGTGGCGATGATCGAGCAGCGGGTGCGATTTTCCTTGGCGTTCGATCCGGTTACCTATCGTGGCGTGCCCGACATCCGGACCGTCGTCTACCGGGGCTACCCGGTCATGGCCATGATGCGCCTGCCCACCCAGGACTCCGACGGCAAGGCCAACCTGCACCAGGGTGCCGTCGGCACCGGGATCGACCTGGCCTCCGGCAAGACCATCGGCGGGGTGCAGCACAATCGACCCATCTGGGAACACCCGGATACCGAGCATTCGATTGTCGGTCTGGAGATCCCCGGCTGGGAGGACCTGATGCAGCTGGCGTCGGGCTGTTACGAGCTCAGCAAACTGGGCTACCTGGGCGTAGACGTCGTGATCGACCAGGACCGAGGCCCTCTGATCCTCGAGCTTAACGCCCGCCCTGGGCTCGCCATCCAGATTGCCAATGGCGAAGGGCTCGAGAGCCGACTGCTCGCCGTCGACGCCCACCTGGTCGGACGCGAAGGAACCGAGTCACCCGAGCAGCGTGCCCACTGGGCCGCCAAGGTCTTCGCTCGCTCCGAGGCCACGGAAGTGGCTCCGGCGGAATTGGCCCCGCAGGACGCCCAACAGACCGCCACGGAGGCGCGCTAGTCGGCAGCCCCCGAACCCTCGACTGAGGCACGCGTCTGTCGCGTCCCCGGGAGGCCCGCCTCACTTTTCGCTATCCTAGGGCCCATGACCACCGCACATTCCCACAGCCCGACCGATATCGAACAAGCTCTTGCGGACGCCGAACGCGTGTGTGCCCGGCGAGGGGCCCGGCTGACCGAGCAGCGCCGTCGCATCCTCGAACAAATCCTGCGTACCGACGGCGTGATCAAGGCCTACGACCTGATTCACGCCCTGTCCTCCGACGACCACAGCATCAAGCCGCCGACGGTCTACCGAACACTGGCGTTCCTCCTGGAACAGGGCCTGATCCACCGCATCGAGAGCCTCAACGGCTTTGTCGCCTGCTCTCACCCCGGCGAGCGCCACGAGTCCGCATTGATGATTTGCGACGGCTGCGGCCAGATCACCGAGTTTCACACACCGGAGCCGGCCACCCAGGCACTTGAGGCCCGGGCCACCGACCAGGGCTTTGCCATCGAATCGCGCATGGTCGAGCTGCACGGACGCTGCGCGGACTGTCGCAACGTCTGAGGGAAACACGGATCAATGTACACACCCGCGTTGGCACCCCAGGTTTTCCGAGACAAGGCGCGGTGCGCAGCCGGTAGTGGTTCTACCGGCCCGTTTTTGATGGATGCGGGCCGCAACGCGGACTCGGGGAACCTGGGGTGCCAACCCCACAACTTAATGAATGAAGGGGCTCGGCCGCCCGTTGTTATCAGAAACGGGCGCGGGAACGGCGTTGCGGTTCCCTTGTGCAGAATGATGGCACGGCAGTCACCGCGCCTTGATCGCGCGCAAAAGCGAGTCGAGCACGAGCGTGCACATTGATCAGTGTTTCCCTGGGCGGTCCGGGATGATGGCCGAGCCCGCTCACCTTCAAGCCTTTCCACCGGTCCTGAACGCCCACACTCGCGCCGTCGTGCTGGGCAGCTTCCCCGGGGTGGCCTCCCTCCAGGCGCAGGCGTACTACGCGAACCCGCGCAACCAGTTCTGGCCGATCATGGCCACGATCCTCGGCGAACCCTTCCCTGATCTTGAATACCCCGAGCGCATCCGGCGTCTGCTCGAACACCGCATCGGCCTGTGGGATGTCTACGGCGCCTGTCGGCGCGAAGGCAGCCTTGACAGCGCGATCCGTGCCGCCGTACCGAACGACCTCACTCGGCTGACTCGGGAAGCGCCAGAACTGCGCCTCGCCCTGCACAACGGCGCGGAGAGCGCCCGCCGTCTGCACGAGGCCCGGACCCTGGGCATCGAGGCCCTTCGCCTGCCATCGACCAGCCCGGCCAACGCCCGCTGGAGCTTCGAGGCCAAGCTCGAGGCCTGGGCCGAAGCGCTGGCATCCGCCGGGATTCCCGGGCACCCGTAGCCCCTCCTGCCCCCTGACAAGAAGGTCGGGGTTGCGCCCTGCAATGTTATCTTATAACGTTCCGCACTCGTGTAACGATATAACAACCGATTCACGCTGAAGTCTTCGGCGTGTCTGTACATGTTTGGGAGTCCGTCATGCCACACAACACGCACCTGCTCCGCCCGGCCCTGGGCGGACTGACCGCCCTGGCGCTCGCCGCACCGACCGGCGCGGGCGCCCAGCAGTGGGAGACCCGCGCGGGAGACCGCAACTGGGGATTGGATATCTCGTTGATCCTGGAAGGCATCTACTACAACGAGATGTCCCGCGGGATCCGCGAACCGGCTGGCTTCTCGGACGGCCATGACCATGGTGACGACCACGGACACGGGCATGACCACGGGTTCGACGACGGCTTCAACCTCGGACACAACGAACTGGCATTCGAGGCCAATCTCGGCGACCTGTTCGACGGGTTCCTGATGCTCGGATTCGACGAGGACCACGTCGAAGTCGAAGAGGCCTACCTGACCACGCGAGCCCTGCCCGGCGGTTTCCAGGTCAAGGCGGGCAAATTCCTGTCGGACATCGGCTACATCAACAGCCGCCACGGCCACGACTGGGACTTCGTTGACCGCCCGCTGGTCAACGAATACCTGTTCGGCGACCACGGCCTGCAGGAAACCGGCGTTCAGGCCACCTGGCTCGCCCCGACCACGACCTACACCAAACTCGGGGTAGAACTCCTCCAGGGCGATGACAGCTTCATCCCCTATCAGGGCTCGGGCGGCTCGCACACCACCAACGACGGCGACGAGATTCGCTCCTCGTTCTCCAGTGTGTCGGGTCCGCGCCTGATCACTGCCTTCGCCAAGTTCGGGCCCGATCTGGGGCCGGATCACGCGATGCAGTTCGGCGCCTCCGGTGGCTACGCCCGCACCTGGCAGGAAGAGACCGAGCATGGCTCCGGCCTGGAAGAATGGGATGGCGACGCCTGGTTCGCCGGTCTGGACGCCGTCTACAAGTACAGCTCGGGGCGCGCCTACGGCCACGGCGACTGGCGGCTGCAGGGCGAGTACTTCTATCGCGAGATCGACGTCGACTACCAACGGCGCGAAGACCAGACCACCGTCGCCGGCAACGCCCAGGGCAGCGGCAAGGCGCGCCAGGACGGTCTCTATATCCAGGGGGTCTACGGTTTTGCCCCGCGCTGGGAGGCCGGTCTGCGTTCCGAGGCCCTGGGCCTGACCAATCGCGGCCTGCCGACCAACGAAGGCAGCGAGCGCAACTTCGCGGAGCCGTCGTTCGGCACCAGCTATCGCCACTCCGCCCAGGTCACCTTCCGCCCGGTGGAGCCGGTATTCCTGCGCGCGCAGCTGTCGCAGAACGACTTCGTCGACGAGGACGGTGATCGCGACCGCGGGCTGGAGTTCATGCTGCAGCTGAACGTGGCCCTCGGCGCGCACGGCGCCCACCGCTTCTGATCAGTATGGCCTTGCTCAGGGTCGGCAGGACCGTTGATGCCCTGCCGGCCCATCCGTACCCCGATATCACCAGGAGTCCAGCATGCCCTTTAGCAAGACTCGCACCCGGATCACCCGGATCACCCGGACACTCGCCGCCGTTGCCTCGGTGGTGGCACTCACCTTCATCCTGCTACCCGCGCAGGCGGCCGCCGGGCTGAACATCGTGGCCACCACATCCACGCTCGGCGCGCTGGCCCGCGAGATCGGCGGCGACGAGGCCGAGGTCCGAGTGCTCGCGCCGCCGGACCGCGACGCCCATTACCTGGATGCCCGGCCCAGCTTCATGGCCGCCCTGCGTCGGGCCGACCTGCTGCTGGAGATCGGGGCCGGCCTCGAGGAAGGCTGGCTGCCCGCCGCCCAGCGTGGCGCCAACAACCGCGCAATCAACTCGGGACAGCCGGGCCACTTCCGCGCGGCCGACAAGATCGAACTGCGTCGGTCCATCACCATGGACGGTCCGAACATGGGTCACGTGCATGAAGAGGGCAACCCGCATTTCAATGCCGATCCCCTGCGCATGGCCGAGATCGGTATCGCGCTGGCCGAACGCATGGGCGAACTGCGGCCCGATCACGCCGAGGCCTTCATGGAGCGCGCCGAGGCAGCCGCCGAACGGTTACGCGAGCACGCCGAGACCCTGGCCGAACAAGTCGAGCCGGACCAGCGCATTGTCGTCTACCACGAAGACCTCGACTATCTGGAAGAGTGGCTGCCGGTGGAGATCGTCGGTTATCTGGAGCCGGCCCCGGGCATCCCGCCGACCGCGCGTCACCTGCGCAGCCTGGTGGACGAACTCGAAGGCACCGAAGGCACTGTCCTGCACGCGATATTCCATCCTGAGCGAGGCGCCGAGTTTCTGGAGCGCCACCTGGGGTGGCCGACCCATGCCGTCCCCCTCGATCCGCCCGCGGACGCAAGCCTGGATGGCTACCTGGAGCTGATGAGCACCTGGGCAGAGGCGCTACCGCAGCGCTAGCCTCAGGTTTGCGTCTCCATATCGGTCGGACCCGGAAAAACGCTTTCCGGGTCCGTTATCATTGGCGCCCCCCGTATCCGCGACCCTTTATGCCCTCCGAACCGTCACAGCCTGCCCTGCACGCCCGGTCCGTTTACCTCGGGTTCGACCGGCCGGTCCTGGGGCCGCTGTCGCTGGAGATCCCGGCAGGTGCGCGCTGGGCTCTGACCGGACCCAACGGGGTGGGCAAGTCGCTGCTGCTCAAGGCCATCACCGGGCAGGCCCGGGTCCATGGCGGACGCCTGGAACTCGCCCCGGCGACGCGCGCCAGCCTGCTGGCACAGGATCACGCCCGGCCTCAGCCCTGGCCCCTGTCCGGGCGCGACTGGTTTCGCGCGATGGGGGCCATGGCACCCGGGCACGCCGGCGTCCGGACCCTGCTGGATCACCGACTGGACCGCCTGAGCGGGGGCCAGTGGCAACTGCTGCGCCTGGCCGCCGTGCTGAACAGCCACATCGAAGACCCATCGGCGCAGCGGCTGATCCTGCTGGATGAACCCGCCAACCACCTGGATGCCGAGGTGCGCACCGACGCGGTGGAACTGATCCAGGCGATCCCGGCCGAGACGACCCTGCTGATCACCAGCCACGACGATGACTTCCTGCAGGCCCTCGGCCTGGAGAACCATCCCCTTGTGGAGTACCTGGATGCCGGGTGACCTGCTGCTGACACCCTTCATTGCCGGCGTGCTTGTCACCATGGTGCTGGCGCTCGCCGGGGCGGGTCTGTTCCTGCGCGGCTCGGTCTGGCAGGCCCTGGCTCTGGGGCAATGGGCTGCGGTCGGTGGCGTCCTCGCCTCGGTTCTGCACTGGCCGGTGCTGCCCGTGGCCCTGCTGCTGGGGGGCGGCGTCATGGCGCTGCTGCAGCGCAGCCGGGATCGGGAGCGGCTCCCACTGGCCGTTTTTCTCGCCGGCCTGGCGGCGGTCACGCTACTGGCCGCCAACTTTGCCCAGGCCAGCCTGGCGGCCGCTGCCTGGGCCGAAGGCCAGCTCTACTTTGCCGGTCCCAACGAGCTCTGGGCCGCGAGCGGTCTGGGCCTGCTGACCCTTCTGATGGTCCCGGTGCTGCTCCGCGTATGGCTGCATGCCCAGATCGCACCGGATGTGTCGGCGGCCAGCAGGCCGGCTGTCTGGCAGCATCTCGGCGAAATCGTCTGGCTGGTCGCCGCCATCGTGCTGGGGAGCATGGTCCTGGGCCTGCCGGCCGCCCTGGCCAGCCTTCTACTGCCCGCCTGGGGTGCGGCCTGGCTCGCACGCAACCTCACCGGGCTGGTGCTCTGGGCGCAGGGCATCGCCCTGATCGGTTTCCTGGTCGCCTGGACCATCAGCCTGCCGCTGGATCAGCCCTTTGCACCGGTGCTGGTCCTGGTCAACGTCATGCTCGCGCTCGGCGCCCGCCTCGCCGCCATGCTGCGCTGACCCGACGCGTTCCACCCCACCGCAAGCAACGACTGACGCCATGACATCCAACACCGCCCACTCGTCATCCATCAGTGCGAATGGCACTTCGCCGATTTTCCAGGCCATCGAGAAGGCGCAGGGCGACCAGCCCTGGGGCAGCTTTCTTGATGCCGGGACGGGTCGCAAGTCCATCGAGTGGATCAGTCGCCTGGACACCGAGCGCTGGACGGCGGTGACGGCCTCCCAGGAGATGGCGCGCACGACCCGCAAGGCAGCGGGCACGGCGCGGCGCCGGCAGGACCGCATCCTGGTCGGCAACTGGATGTCGGATCAGCTTCTGTTCGGTGAACGCTTTGACACGGTGCTGCTGGACTACTTTATCGGGGCCATCGAAGGTTTCGCGCCCTACTGGCAGGACCGCGCCCTGCACCGGTTGCGGCCGCACGTGGGCGACCGGCTGTATCTGGTGGGCGTCGAACCTTACGTGCTGGTGGAACCGAAAGATGAAGCCGGCGCGCTCGTGAGGGAGATCGGACGCCTGCGTGACGCCTGCCTGCTGATTGCGGGCAACCGGCCCTATCGCGAATACCCATCATCCTGGGTCATGCGCCAGCTTGGAATCGCGGGATTCCGGGTTCTGGATGTCCGCTATTTTCCCATCCACTATCGCGAACGGTTCGTCAACGGCCAGCTCGACCTGTGCCTGCGGCAGCTGCCGCATTTCAGCGACGAGGGTCTGGCCAAGGCCATGCACCACCAGATCGAGGTCCTGCGTGAACGCGCCCTGCCTTTGGCCCGCAGCCAGGAGGGGCTGAAACACGGCGCAGACTACCTGATCGTGGCCGAACCGATGGCCGACCGGCATCGCGGCCTGCACGACCCGCTGCAGCCTCATCAGACCCTCCCGAACCCGGAGTAGCCTCAAGCCGATACCGGCTCACCAAACGGCACACAGCATTACTGACCGAGCATGTTGACACCAATACGCAGTTGCGTATGATTCTCATTTAGATGCGCAGCCCGGACAGCTGTGTGTCGCCAGGACGAAAGGCGGCTTTCTGCCTTTGGTCTCTCCAACCTCCGTAAGCGTTGCCGCCGGATATGCAATCCGGCGGCTTTTTTATGCATCGTCGTCACCGCCAGGCATGCCGGTCCGCAACGGGCCGACGGCTTCAGCGACGGTCGGTCACCCTTCGTTCAACACGGGCGACCGCGTCATGCGCATGCAGACTCTCGCGATGGCGAACGTGGATGCGATAGCCGCGGGCGGAGTACTCCGGGCGCAGGGTGCTGTCCAGGCGCCGTACGGCGTCTTCGCAGAACATCAGGTTACGGCCGTTGGCGAGCGCGAAGGCCTTCTCGTCGACACGCTTCACCGCCGTTTGCAGGGCTGTGCCCAGCGTCTGTTCCACACCATCGATCAGATCGGGCAGGGGCAGCGTCGATATCAGCGGATCCAGACCGACCGTAACGGTTGCCTCGCTGCGCTGGCTATGGGGCGTCGCGACAATCCCCTCGGCCCGGCCCAGCCATTCGCGCACGGTTGCCGCATCCACGGCCGCTCGCGTGAAGTCGCGGTCGAACTGCTCCTGGATCGCCTGCCGCGCCAGGGCGGCGGAGCAGGGACAGGTGGAGGAATAGCCCACCTGAACCTCCAGTTCCAGGGACACAGCCCCGGACTCGCTGCGTGCAGCGATCCGGAACGGGTAGCGCTTCCAGCCCGCGGACGCACTGACCAGGGCCGGCCGTTCCAGCGGCAGCTCCCCGGCAAGACGGACCTCCGCCACGCTGGACAGGCCACCGTGCGAAGCCAGAAACGCCTCGAGCACATCACACAGCCGCGCAACGTCCAGCTCGCGGGACTCCAGCTGCCGCAGGGCCCTGTAGAGCCGTGACATATGGATACCGCGCGCGCCCGCGTCATCGAGGCTCACCCCCGCGCTGGCCCGGGCGACCACTGGCTGGCCGGTCAGATACAGCGGAAGGGTGATGTCTTCCATACCCACCCAGTCGAGTGCGGAGGCGTGCGTAGCAGCCGACGCGGCAATATCCGGTAGCGGATCGGTCGCGGAGGTTTCCGTATCCGGTGAGACCGGAGACACACAGGTAGAGGACATAAGACACCTTGTTGCAGGCGGGTCGACCCCATCACAGGACGGTGGCCGATCCGTGTTGTCGGGGCTCAATCGAAACGTTATGGTATAACATCCTTAGCGCAACCGACGGAACCCCATGACCCGCGACGAACTGCTGGCCATGCCTGCCGAGGCCTACATGAGCGAGGCCCAACTCGCGTACTTCCGCGAGCGCCTGCTCGAAATGCGCGACGAGATCCTGGCCGACATCGAGGGTGCCCGAGATGGGCTGCTCGACAACGAGCGCACCCCGGACGAACTGGACCGCGCGGCAATGGAGGAGCCCCGGCTCCTCTCCATGCGTGTACAGGAACGCGAGGGACGCCTGCTGCGAAAGATCGACCAGGCCCTGGATCGTATTCAGACCGGCGAATACGGCTACTGCGAAGTGAGCGGTGAACCCATCGGCCTGCCACGCCTGCTGGCGCGTCCCACGGCGACCCTCTGCATCGAAGTCAAGGAACGCCAGGAAAAGACCGAGCACGTAATCGTTCGCTGAGGCCGCATCCCCATTCGACTCGGGCGCGCTCCAGCGGCCCGAGCATTTCCCCTGGAGGTAGCAATGAAACGTCTTCCCGTCACCGTCCTCTCCGGCTTTCTCGGCGCCGGCAAGACCACGCTGCTCAACAACATCCTGCACAACCAGTCGGGGCTGCGCGTCGCGGTCATCGTCAACGACATGAGCGAGGTCAACATCGACAGCGCCCTGGTGCGCGGCGGCCAGGATGCCGTCACCCGTACCGATGCCCGCATGGTCGAGATGACCAACGGCTGCATCTGCTGCACGCTGCGGGACGACCTGCTGGTGGAGGTGCGCCGCCTCGCCGAATCCGGGCAATACGACTACCTGGTCATCGAATCCACCGGCATTTCCGAGCCCATGCCCGTGGCCGCCACCTTCGCCTTCCGCGACGAGAACGGTCAGTCCCTGGATGATGTCGCCCGCCTCGACACCATGGTGACCGTCGTCGACGCCGGCGCTCTGCTGAAGGACTATGCCTCCACCGATTATCTAGGGGATCGGGGTGAATCACTGGGCGAGGAGGACGAGCGCACCGTCGTCGACCTTCTGGTGGATCAAATGGAGTTTGCAGATGTCATCATCATCAACAAGGTGGACCGCGCGACGCCCGATGAACTCGCGACCGTTCGCGGCGTGGTCCGCGGCCTGAACCGCGAAGCGCATGTGATCGAGGCCACCCATGGCAACGTTCCCCTCGAACTGCTTCTGGGCACCGGCCGCTTCGACTTCGACCGCGCATCGCAGGCCGCTGGCTGGGCGCAGGAGATGATGGGCGGACACACGCCGGAAACCGAGGAATACGGGATCTCGAGCATCGTGTATCGGGTGAATCGCCCGTTCCACCCGGCCCGCTTCTTTGACCTGCTGCACCAGGAGTGGCCCGGCGTGATCCGCAGCAAGGGCTGGTTCTGGCTGGCCTCGCGCCCGGACTGGGCCGGCACACTGTCACAGGCCGGCGGCGCGCTGACGCATCACGCCGCCGGCTTCTGGTGGGCCGCGGTACCACCGGAGAAACGCCCCACTGACGAAGACTGGTGGGACACTGCCATCGCGCCGGTGTGGGACGAACGTTTCGGCGATCGCCGCCAGGAGATCGTACTCATCGGTATCAACATGGACGCGGACGCCATGCGCCAGCGTCTCGATGCCTGCCTGCTCACCGATGACGAAATGGCGGCGGGCCCGCAGCAATGGCAGCACTTCGAGGACCCGTTCCCGGTCTGGAGTCTTGCGGACGAAGCCGATACCGCGACATCACCCGAAGAATCCCGGACCGGAGAGGTGTCATCCGCATGAGTCCGAAAAACCAATCCGCACATCGCCCCGGGCCCTCCAGTCGTCATCGCTTCGTCGACCAGTCCAGGGAGCTCCTGGGCATCCACCGTGAAGAGGTCAATGCACTGATCTGGAGACGACCACTGGACCTGGCCCTGTCGACTCAGTCGGAAGCCCTGGCCAGTACCGAGCCGGGTATGCTGCTGGATATCCGCTGCCGTCCCGACCAGGTACGGCTCCGGCTCCTGGAAGCCACCGGACAGCCCCCGTTCCAGGTCCATCTGCTGGGCCGGGACATTGAGCATCTCGCCCGCGCATTCGCCATCGTTGCGAGCGCGGTCAGCATCAGCATTCAGCTTGAAGTCCTCGATCATCAGCCCTGCCGCCTGTTCCATGTGGACAACAATGTCCTTCGCATGTTATGCACCTATTTCGGGCCCGGGACCGAGTACGCGGACGAGCGACATCTGAACCGCGAACGACTGCAACAGAACGACAACGAGGGCGTGCTAGGCGGGCGCCCCCCGTTAATCACCGAAGCCGGACAGGCCATCCTGATGAAGGGCAAACGCTACGCGTCGGAAAATGGGCGCGGCGCGGTGCATCGATCGCCACCCGTTCCCGCGGGCCAGCGCCGCCTCGCGCTCCGTCTGGACTATCCATAGCGTTTGTCTCCGGTATCGCGCGGGACCTGCCCCACTGAAAGCTGCAAGCAGCAACCTCCCGGGCGCGAGGGGCCGGAGTCGCCGCTCTCCCCCATGGCAGCCCCAGAGGCGGACCTGTGTTGTTCACAAAAAGCCGGAAAGCCACTTGACCCGTGCGTCGTCTTTCGTCAACCTTCAATTGCGAACGCTTCTCATTTCCTTTAGGAGGTCTCGAATGTTCACCCTGGATGCCTGGCTGGAACGCACCCACCCTTCGCTGCGGATCGTCGACAGCGCCTCACGCCGCGTCATCGCCCAGTGGCAGGGAGACGATCTGCACCACCTGTTCGAATCCGGCACGATCGCGCCGGACGAATGCTGCGGACCACGCTCCCGGAAATCCGAACATGAAACGATTCGCGAGCTCATACTGGAAGCATGTCTGGAAGGGCTTACCGTGTGCCGGCGCAATCGGCCGCGCGTCTCACAGTGCGCAGCTTCGGCGACGTCTCAGTGCCCGCTCGAACAGCTCGCGACCAGTGAAGCACCACACCAACCCGACGGCCGGTCCCGAAACCTCCAGCTCATTGGCTCGACCCGAAGCGTTCCGGTCCGCCACAAGGCCCATGATATTGCGCAACGACCATCGTTGCGCTTAGCGTTCCGAAAATGCCCTTCCCCCTACTGACCCGGTGAACCGCGCCGAACGCATCTTTCATCTGCACCGCCTGCTGCAGGCGCGGCGCCCGCCGTCGCTGGCGAACCTGATGGAACGGCTCGAGGTCTCGCGCGCCACCATCAAGCGCGACATCGAGTACATGCGCGATTTCATGCAGGCGCCGATCGAATACGACCCGCAGGCCAACGGCTACCGCTATGCCCAGGACGCCCCGGCCTTCGAACTGCCCGGGCTGTGGTTCAACGAGTCTGAATTGCTGGCACTGCTGACCATGGAGCAGTTGCTGGAGGACGTGCAGCCGGGTCTGCTGGCACCCACGCTGGGCCCGCTGAAGGAACGCATCCGCGAGCTCCTCGCCAGTGGGGGGCACCAGCCGGACGCCGTGCGCCGTCGCATCCGCATCCAGCCACTGGCGCAGCGGGGCGGGCGCAGCGAGGGTTTTCAGGCCGTGGCCGCCGCCACGCTGGACGAACAGCCCGTCGCAATCGAGTACCACGGCCGCGCCCGCGACACTGCGACCCAGCGTGTGGTGCATCCACAGCGCCTGCTCTACTACCGCGACAACTGGTATCTGATCGCCTGGTGCGAGCAGGCACAGGACCTGCGGACCTTTGCCCTGGAACGGATCGGCTCGACAACCCCGGCCGAGGGCACCTACCGCGACATCGACGAGGCCACGCTGGACGCCCACACCGGCTCGGCCTTCGGCATCTTTACCGGCCCGGCGCAGGAATGGGCCGAGCTGCGCTTCACCCCGGAGCACGCCCGCTGGGTGGCCGACGAGGCCTGGCACCCGGACCAGATCGGCGAATACGAAGGTGACTCATACCACCTGAAAATCCCCTACGCAGACCCCACCGAGCTGGTCCAGGAAATCCTGCGCCACGGAGCCGGCGTTGAGGTGCTTGCGCCCGACAGCCTGCGTACGCGCGTCGCCGAAGCCCTCAGGGAAGCGGCCCGCCAGTACCCGTAACGCCCTGCGGTTGGGGATCGACGAGCCTGCCGCGTTCCCTCGAGATCACAAAATCCGCAACACCCGCGATCCACAAAGGCGTTCTGTGAACTTTGATCGAGACGGCAACGTCTCGCGCCTCCTAGCATTCGCCATGTACATGGACAGCGTCTAGAAAAGACGAAGGGATTCAGGGGTGTTACGCACATATCACTCATTGAAAAGGCGTTATGGCCGCTATCGGCTTTACCGGGTGCATCGCAGGGAAGCGATGAAACTGCTGCGGCCGATTGAGAAACAAAAAGGGCGCCTGCCCCGTTCCGTCCGCCGCCAGACACGGGAATACGCCGCCGAAGTGCTCGGCTGGAGCGGCTATGCCGACTGGCTTCAGGTGTACGCGGCCGTGGCCGGGGAATTTCGCGAGGGCTGGATTCCCGGCAACTACTACAGTCAGATGGTATTGCCGACCATCAACCGCAAGGCGGGTCAGATCTCCAGTGTCCGGTCACTGTCGCGCCATCTCTTTCGCAGCCCGCACTTTCCCGATCGCGCCCACGTCATGAACGGTCGGCTGATCTCTCCGTCTTTTCGCCCGATCCCGGACGACGCCTGGGAGCGCACGCTGTTCCGCCATTCCAGTCGTGTCGTGTTCAAGCCGGACGGCGGCCGCGAGAGCAGCGGAGTGATGTTGCTGGACGCCCGGACACTGGACCGGGATCGCCTGCGCAAGCTGCCCGACGGCACCCTGCAGGAGTTCGTGGTCCAGCATGAACTGTTCGACCGCATTGCCCCCGGGTTTGTAACCACGCTGCGCATCACCACTGTCCTGCATCCCCATGGCCAGGCTCGCGCCCGCGCCGCATTCCTGCGCACAGGCATCGACCCCAACCAGCACGCTCCGCAGGCGGCCGACTTCTGTATTCCGCTGAATCGTGCCACGGGGGAACTGGAAGAACTGTACATCCCCGTCTCGGCCGAAACCGGATGCCTGGGCGCCTTCGGCTATCTCCCCGACTGGACCGAGACAGAACGCCACCCCGTATCCGGCATCATGTTCGCGGGTCTCGAGATCCCCGCCTTCCGTGAGGCCGTCTCGGTCGTGGAGAAACTCCACAACCGGATCCCCCATGTCGGCTGCATCGGCTGGGATGTCGCCATCAGCCGTCAGGGCGAGGTTCGCCTGCTCGAGTGGAATGCACGATTGCCGGCCATCACCTTCGCCGAAGCCGCCATGGGTCCCTGTTTCACCGGCCTCGGCTGGGAACACCTCTGGCGCCCGCCGGAACAACGCCCCGTCCCCGCAACTCCTCCCCTGCAAGACCCTCCCGGCAACAAGGTCAAGGCCCCCATGACTGCCAAGGCCCGGCCCAAACCCGCCTGAGCGAAAACGCCCTCAGGTCCGGTGGCTCATCCTGTGAGCCACCCCCGGTGCTACAACGGATCCCAGACCCAGACAAGAACGGAGTCCGAGATGCCCAACAAGACCCAGCAGGCCCGCCCGATCCCCGCCCTGCGCGGCTACTACGCCAAGCGCGGGCGCTACAGCGCGACCGCGACCACCGAAGAACTGCTGCAGACGATCCCCCTGGCCGGCTTCCGCCACCACGACGCCCCGAAGCTGTGGAACGCCCTGAAGCGCGGCCAGGCCCTGACCCTGCGCCGGGAACGGCTGAACCCGCATGACGCCAAGGCCGTCGCCATCGACTGGGTCGACCACCACCTCGGCTACCTGCCGCGCGACCGCAACGGCCTGGCCGCCGAACTGCTGGACCGCGACGAGCCCCTGGTCGCCCGCATCCTCGAAAAACGCGATCACGCCGACCGCCACAAGCAGCTGGAACTGGGTCTGTATCGGATGCGCCGCGCCTGCGGCGTGTGACACCCACAAGCAATGAGGACCCTTCAGACCCATACAACAGGACAATACCTTTCAGAACGAATGGAAAAAATGGGGCCCTAGTGGCACGGTAGTCGCTGTGGGCAACAGGGGTAATCATGGACGACTTATCGCCGAGCGACCTGAAGACCATCCTTCACTCGAAACGGGCCAACATCTACTACCTGCAGTACTGCCGGGTGCTGGTGAACGGTGGCCGTGTCGAGTACGTCACCGACGAGGGGAAGCAGTCCCTCTACTGGAACATCCCGATTGCCAACACCACAACACTGCTACTGGGAACGGGAACCTCCATCACCCAGGCCGCGATGCGGGAGCTGGCCAAGGCCGGGGTGCTCGTCGGCTTCTGTGGCGGAGGGGGAACTCCGCTGTTCAGCGCAAACGAAGTGGATGTAGAGGTTGCGTGGTTCAGCCCGCAAAGCGAATACCGGCCGACCGAATACCTCCAGCAATGGGTTCAGTTCTGGTTCGACGACACCCGCAGGCTGGCCGCCGCCCGTCGCTTCCAGCTCGCTCGCCTGGAGCGGATCGAAGCCATCTGGCTGCGCGCCAGGACGCTGCCGAACGAAGGCTTCGATGTCCCCGAGGATCAGCTACGCACGCTCCTTGAGCCCATGGAGAGCGCCATCCGCGCGGCCGCGACCAACACCGACCTGCTGACCCTGGAGGCACGACTGACCAAACAGCTGTTCGGCCTGGCCTCGCGGACGGTGGGCTATGGCGAATTCACCCGTGCCAAACGCGGCTCCGGGACCGACCCCGCGAACCGGTTCCTCGATCACGGCAACTATCTTGCCTACGGGCTCGGCGCGACGGCGACCTGGGTGCTCGGCATTCCGCACGGCCTGGCGGTACTTCACGGGAAGACGCGCCGCGGCGGGCTGGTGTTCGATGTGGCCGACCTCGTGAAGGACGCCGTGATCCTGCCTCAGGCCTTCATCTCCGCCATGCGCGGCGACGAGGAACAGGACTTCCGCCAGGCCTGTGTGGATCGGCTGACCCAGGTCGAGGCACTGGACTTCATGATCGACACCCTGAAGTCGGTCGCCCAGGAGGGCGGGATGGGCACCGCATGAACGTCCTGTTCATTTCCCAGTGCAGCAAGAACGCCCTGTGTGAAACCCGGCGCATTCTCGATCAGTTCGCGGAACGCCGCGGCGAACGGACCTGGCAGACCCCCATCACCCGGGAAGGGCTCGACACCGTCCGGCGCATGCTTCGCAAGAGCGCGCGGCGCAACACGGCCGTTGCCTGCCACTGGATCCGTGGACGCAACCAGAGCGAGGTTCTGTGGATTGTCGGCAATGCGAGCCGGTTCAACCTCCGCGGCGCGGTTCCGACCAATTCGACGACCCGCGATGTGCTGCGCAGGCACGACGAAAACGACTGGCACACCGGAGAGGACATCAAGCTGCTGGCCGCCATGGCCGCACTGCTGCATGACCTTGGCAAGGCGTGCGCGGCTTTTCAGAACCGGCTTACCGCGCGGGGCAACCCCGGACGCAACGACTACCGCCACGAATGGATCAGCCTGCGAATGTTTCAGGCATTCGTGGGCGACGACGATGACCGGGGCTGGCTCGAACGCCTGAAGGACACGGCCCCGACCAGTGATCAAGACTGGATAGACGGTCTTCTGCGCGACGGGCTGGATCAAAAGGGCGGCTCCCCCTTTCGGACACTTCCACCGCTGGCAGCGGCGATCGGCTGGCTGGTGGTTAGCCATCACCGTCTTCCGCTGCTTCCGGACGACGACGGTCGCCCGGGCGGAAAGATCAGCGGATTTCGGACCGAAACCCTGCGAGGGCTTCCGGACATCATCGAGGCCAACTGGAACGAACAGCCCGGCGAAACCCGTCAGGCAGCCATAAGGCCCTATTGGGAATTCCGCCATTCGCTCCCCACGAGCAGCGAGAAATGGCATCTGCGGGCCCGGCACATCGCCGAACGGCTACTGGACCGACGGGCACACGCCGGAGATAACTGGCTCGACAGGCCCTATGTCATGCACGTGGCCCGCATGAGCCTCATGCTTGCCGACCATCACTATTCCAGCGTTACCGACCCGAGAAAGCGACTCAGGGGTGATCCGGACCACCGGCTGTACGCCAACACCAACCGCGAAACCGGACGGCTCAACCAGCCACTGGATGAACACCTGATCGGGGTGGAGGCCCATGCGCGTGCCATTACCGGCGCCCTCCCCGGGGCCGAGCAGCACCTGCCCCGCATCGCCCGGCACAGGGGCTTTCGCAAGCGTGCGTCCGACCCCCGATTCCAATGGCAGAACCGGGCATTCGATCTCGCCACCTCGCTGCGGGAACGCGCATCCGCCCAGGGTTTTTTCGGCATCAACATGGCTTCCACCGGGAGGGGCAAGACCCTGGCGAACGGCCGCATCCTGTATGGACTGGCCGATCCCGAGCGAGGAACACGCTTCTCCATCGCCCTGGGCCTGAGGACCCTGACGCTGCAGACCGGACAGGCCTATCGCCAACTGCTCAACCTGGGTGAGGATGAGCTGGCCATCCGCGTCGGTGGAGCCGCCAGTCGCACCCTGTTCGAACACTTCGAGGAACAGGCCGAACACCACGGATCGGCCTCGGCCCAGGAATTGATGGACGAGGACGGCCATGTCTACTTCGACGGCGACTTCACGAACCATCCGGTCCTCCGTCGCCTGAGCCGCGACCCGGCCACACGTTCCCTGATCGCCGCACCCATCCTGGCCTGCACCGTGGACCACCTGACGCCCGCGACCGAGAGCCTGCGTGGCGGCCGTCAGATTGCGCCCATGCTGCGGCTGATGAGCAGCGACCTGGTGCTCGATGAAATCGACGACTTCGGGCTGGAAGACCTGCCGGCTCTCACACGCCTGGTCCACTGGGCAGGACTCCTGGGCTCCCGGGTGCTGCTGTCGTCCGCAACGCTTTCACCCAGCCTGGTGGAAGGGCTGTTCGAGGCCTATCGCGAGGGACGGCGGGAGTTTCAGCGCAACCGCGGTGAACCCGGGCGTCCCGTCAACATCGCCTGTGCATGGTTCGACGAATATTCCGCCCAGCACCAGGATTGCGCGGACCAGCCGCAGATCGCGGCCGCCCATCGCCAGTTTGCGCAGGCCCGCAAGGCCCGGCTGGCCCGCGAACCGGTTCGCCGCAGTGCCACACTGGCCCCGGTTGCCATTACGAGCACCGAATCGCGCGAGGAGACCCGACACCAGTATGCGGACGATCTTCGTGAGCATGCACTGGAACTGCATCGGCAACACCACGCCACGGACCCCGAAAGCGGAAAGCGGATCAGCTTCGGACTGATCCGGCTGGCCAACATCGAACCCCTTGTCGATATTGCGCGCCATATCTTCCGGGAAGGCGCCCCGGAAGGACACCGCCTCCACCTGTGTGTCTATCACTCGCGTTTTCCGCTGGTGACCCGGTCGGAAATCGAAAGAAACCTCGACACGCTGCTGAACCGGAAAGCCCCCGATGCGGTGTTCCAGGCACCGGCGGTGCGCCGGCTTATCGACTCCAGCCCCGAACCGGACCAGCTGTTTGTCGTGATCGGGTCGCCCGTGACGGAGGTGGGGCGCGATCACGACTACGACTGGGCCGTCGTGGAGCCATCCTCGATGCGTTCGATCATCCAGCTTGCCGGGCGTGTCCGGCGTCACCGGGAGCCGGCCAACAGTTGCCCCAACATCATTCTGCCGCGGAAAAACCTGAAGGCGCTGGAAACCCCGAACAAACCGGCCTTCTGCCGTCCCGGCTTCGAGAGCGAGACGCACCGGCTGCGCAGCCATGATCTTCAGGAGCTTCTACGCCAGGAAGAATACGCCCGGGTGGACTCCATCCCCAGAATTCTCGAGCCCGAACCACTGCAGCCGACGGGTTACCTGGTGGACCTCGAACATGCACGCCTTCGCGACACGGTCGCACCCCGAGACACCGGACCGTCACCCGAGACCCTGTCTCCCAGAGAACGCCGGGCATGCAAGTCCGACAGCCCCCCGCCGCTGAACGCCGCATCCTGGTATCAGGTTTCCCGCGCCAGCCTGACCGGCACGCTCCAGCGCATCCAGCCATTCCGCGAGGCGTCCGCGCTGGAGGAGATCGAACTGGTCCTGATGCCGGATGACAGTGGCGAAGACTGGCAGCTGCAGCAGATCTGGAGCGCCCCGGGGAAACGGGGAAAGTCGGTCTATATCGATGTCGAGAAGAGCCTTCTCCTGCGCGAAGACCTGGAGGACAACATCGGCCCCCGAACCGACGTCTGGATCACGAGCCCCTACATGGATGCCCTCACGAGCCTCGCCGACGAGCTGGAGATGCCTCTCGAGGAATGCGCCCGGCGCTTCGGGACCGTCTCGGTGCCGAAGCACGAAAGCGGCTGGCGTGTTCACGACACCCTTGGTTTCACCGTGCGGCATCCGGCCAGGCAATAAGACGGAGACGACGAAACACTTCACCCATCACAAGATTCAACCCCGGAACCCCAATATGCATTCAACCGGCACAGGAGCAGCCTGACATGGAAAACGTGGAGGTCAAAGCGCTCCGAACTCTGATCGAGAGATTCCTGAATGAGCGTCTGCAGACCAAGATCGAGAAACTACAACCGGACGACCCGAAACGGGACGAGCTACAGCAACACCACCTGCGCGAGAACTGGGTGGCTGATGCCGCACGCCGGGTCGGCCAGTTGCAGATCGTCACGCACAGCCTCAAGCCGGTTCATCCGGACGCCAAAGGCACCAACCTCTACCGGCCACCGCACAAGATTCCGGATCATCCCGAGATCGGCAGCCATCTGCTGGGAAACGATTTCGACGAAGACGTCGTCGGTAATGCCGCCGCCCTCGACGTGTACAAGTTCCTCAAGCTCGAGCACGAAGGCAGAACGCTGCTAAGCCGCGCATTGGAGGGGAATGAGGAGCTGGCTGTCGCCTTCAGCGACGACCAGGACCAGGGCCGCGAATGGATGCGGGCCTTCGCTGCCATCGCCCGGCCCCGTGACACGGAGGCCTCCCACACCCTCGCCAAACAGGTTTTCTGGCTGGTCGGAGAGGACCCCACCAGAAACCAGGACTACCACCTTCTGGCCCCCCTGTACGCGACATCCCTCGCCCATCGGGTGTACCAGACCATCAATGAGCACCGGTTCTCGGACGAAGCCAAAGCCGCGCGCAAGGCTCGGCGCGAACGCGCATACAGCGACAGGGGCTACCATGAATACCCGCGCCTGGCCGTACAGAAACTCGGTGGCACCAAACCGCAGAACATCTCCCAGCTCAACAGCGAGCGTCGCGGGCAGAACTATCTGCTCGCCTCCCTGCCGCCCAACTGGATCAGCCGCGATGTGCGCCCGCCACTGCATGTCGAGTCCGTGTTCCCCCGACTGTTCGGCAGACGGCGCGGAGCCCGCGACACCTCCAGAGAACTCCAGCGCTTTCTGGCCACGGACCCACCGGCCAATGCCGACACGCGCCACAAACGCGACCAATACCTCGAGACGCTGATCGACGAACTGCTGCTGTTCGCCTCCGAGCTGCACTCCCTGGACCCCGGGTGGAGCGCGTCACCGGAGTGCCGGCTGAACCGTGCCGAGACGCTATGGCTGGACCCGTGGCGCGGCGAAATCGACGAAGACTTCGCGCAGTGGCGCGCAAGCGATGAATGGGTCGAGGAAGTCAGCCACCGCTTCGGTAACTGGGTAAACGCACAACTGGACCGGCAGTTGCCCGTGGGCGACCCCGAACACCGCCACTGGATGGACTCCCTGCGCGAGGTACTTTCCCATGCTTGACGAACCCCAGCACCTGCTGGAAATCCCCCGATTGCGGGTGCAGAACGCGAACGCCATCTCCAGCCCCATGACCTGGGGCTTCCCGGCCATGAGCGCTTTCGTCGGGCTGATGCACACCCTCGAGCGCTCACTGGTCGATCGCGGCGTGGACATCGTTTTTGATGCCGTCGGTGTCATCTGTCACCGGATCGAGCCCCAGATCACCGAAGACACGTTCCCCATCACCTTCCGGCTGACCCGCAACCCCGTTGGCAAGGATGGAGCGACCGCGGCCATTGTGGAAGAAGGGCGAACCCACCTGGAGATCACCCTCGTATTCGCCGTGCGTGGCGATGCCGGGCCCGATGTGGCGCAAACCGCAGAGCATCTCGTCCATCAGCTGCGTATCGCCGGCGGAACCGTACAGCCCCCCCTGCACGACAAACAGCGCCGCTGGCCGTCCCGGATCATCCCGATGTCAGACGATCCAGCGAAGAGGCCGAACGAATACCGGCGGCTGCTCCGGCGCTGGTTGCCCGGCTTCACCCTGGTCGCTCGCGATGACCTCCTGCAAGGCCATCTGCAGAATCTGCGGCAGGAAGATCCTGAATGTTCCCTGCTGGACGCCTGGCTCGATCTTGCGCGCCTGAATATGGAGTGCCGAACCCAGCCGCCGGAAAACGGCGAGGAGGAACCCCGTGCCCAGTGGGAGGCTCGCCTCCCGCGGGAGACAGGCTGGTTCGTACCTATCCCCGTCGGCTACGGGGCTCTCGGTCCGCTGCTAGACCCCGGCACCGTAAAGGCAGCAAGAGACCTCGAAACCCCATTCCGTTTTGTGGAAAGCCTGTACTCGATCGGGCAGTGGCTAAGCCCCCACCGCCTGACTACGCCGACACAGCTCCTGTGGTACCCGGACAGCGACCCGGACCAGGGGCGTTATCGCCTGCAAAACGACTTCACCCGACACAACACCCCCGCCTGATTCGAGAGGAAACGACATGGCCAAAAACGCTGAACTCCACACCGCTTCCGTCCTCGCCTTTGAACGCAAGCTCGACCCGTCCGATGCCCTGCTCTTCTCCGGGCAGTGGGATCACAGGGACAACCCCCAGCAATGGGCACCCGTGCCGGTACGGGAAAAATCCGTTCGGGGCACCATCTCCAACCGCCTGAAGGCGAACAAGCAGGATCCGGCAAAACTGGACCTGATTAGCAACGAGAGTCAGCCAGTCGCAGAACCCGCTCGGGCACGGGCCGGCAGTGCACGGCGGCGACCAGCAGTCGCGCCGGCAACGTCGCCAGATCAAAGCGTCGGTTGAAGCGGTAGGCGAATGCCGCGAGGTAACGGGCTGCGTACTTGGCGAACGCAAATGCATGGTAGCTCCCGCTCAGGCTGGTTTTGAGGTTGCCGAGCACGGTGTTGATCCATTGGAATTCGGGAAGATCCTGGGGTTTGCGCCCGGCCACGACCGTCGGCTGGTGCCGGCAGTCGGCCCTTGCG